>NZ_JAVJQN010000108.1:0-49516 GCF_040218245.1 Coleofasciculus sp. E1-EBD-02
CACAGAGCTATAAACTGGCTCAACGCATTCATAGGTGTGATGCCCTCAATAACGTAGTCATTTAAGACTTAGGCTGGTCAACTATGGGCGTTTTCACGCCCCGCTTCTATCCCCAAAGGGATGAAGCGTGGGTCGTTGACGCTCTCATATCTCATCCTTCATCCCTATAATCTATGGGGACTACCCAATTCATCTCGTTACTTAGGATACATAATCCGCACACAAATGACAATTTTGCATGTTAACCATGCGACATTAACATTTATCACCGGATGTTGCCTGACAAATCGGTCAGCCATCTCGCTTTTCTAAGAATACAGGTCAAAACCGTTTCTTCTTTGGTAACCCAAAATCAGCTTTAATCACCGTGGCAAAAGCAGGTTATAAACGCGGATTTGGTATTATTGGTGAGGCAGGGCGGGTTTCGTTATTCAGTTAGTTCTAAATAGCTAAATTGATTCCCTAAACCCGCCCCTACGGTTGTCAAGATTTTTCGTAACTAATTAATCTTATCGGGTCGCCCTGCATCCGGTATCAATAATTATCTGACACCGCGACACCGCCTACATTTAGACAAGGGCGAGTCGAGACAGGTTAATTCTAACACCGCCTACGATGAGCAGCGACTCGCCCCTACAACCAACCGCGATAATTGCCCCAATTTCTTTACGTAAAAATGAGGTAAATTATTGTATAAAAATTAATTCAACGTTATTAATCATTATGAGACACCAATAGTCCCACCTCTGAGGCTTTACGAATCATAATTTTATCTCCGGGATTAACGTTCACTATCGTAGGATTATTGTCCGCTACTAACTGTCCCACTTCCCGCGTGATTTCTAGACTCAGTTCATCAGTTTCATCTAACAGCAAGGGTTGTTTTTCCTGAGTCGGATTATTAAACGCCACACCTATCCCCTGACTAAATGTGCTGCGAGTTACAGAACGATAATAGCCGGTGGCGCCAAAAGGAGTAGCGACAACTACACCATCCCCAATCAGATTGGGATCAACTTCGTCTTGATTCAAACTTACCTTAAATCGGATAGCACGAATAGGGTTTTTGTTTCTCAGGATAATATCATTCACGGCTAATAATCGACCCTTGTCATGAATCGCTTCGAGTTTAATAATCTCCTTAAACTGACTTTTCCCCGCCTGAATCATTGCCAACATCTCATCCAGGGGTTCATCATGACACTTGAAGCAAACCAGACTGTCTTTAACCAGTAACTTGGGAATTCCGGGTTTTATTCGTTCCGCTTCTAGATAAGTTCCGTCTCCTCCTACGGTAATCATAAAATCCGGAAAAGTCTCCGAATATTTAAATCCTTGTTTCTCAACTTGGCTCTTGACCTGTTGACCCTTTTCTGGGTTTTTGGCATAAATAGAAAATGTTTTCAACTCCATGATAAGCCTTCTATCCTTCTCCCCTTTTACCTTTCTCATCACCTGTTCCCGGAAAAACCGATGAATTGGCGGTCGCTTTGCTAATATACTGCAAAATTCGCTCAAAGTCACGACGAATTTCAGCTAATTCTTTTACGTCTTTGTTAGAACCCGCGATCGCGTCTAGTTCCTGCTGACGTCTGACGCCAATCTTTTGCTCAAGTTTTCGATAGGTTTGTTGTTCTACAGTCCAGACTTGAGCATTAATTTGATGCTCTAGATGTTTAGCAATTGCCTGAAATTGACTGGTAATATAACGGATAATATCGTTCATTTGCTTTTCTCTATCTGCTGGGTATTTCCCAGTATCCGGTTCAGGTTTCTCTGAGAAAATGATCGTTGCCGAACTTAAGAAGTGGGAAATATGGATAATTGTAGTTATCGCTTCTACCGACTGCCAAGGTTTAACTTGAAAGTCGGCTAAATTTTTGGGATAGTTTTCTGACATTGCCTTAACGGTATCCCTAAAGGTTTTCAGCCAATGCAATTGATGATGGATGCGTTGTGCCTTTTTAGAGTTACCAGAATTGTGATTATCCTGTTTAGCCTGTTCCCACGATTCCAGTAAAATTTGCACCAGATTTCCTTTTAGTATTGTCGAGATATTTTGGTGTAGGGATATCATCGCCTGGTTTAGGGTATTGGTTATTTTTTCGCCGACTTGTTCATAATGGTTTTGGATATTCAGTTCAGTCCGCTGAGTCAATTGTTCAAAGTTCAGTTGACTACCCAAGGCTACTTGCAGTATATCGCCTTCTTGAGTAATCGCAGCAGATAGGCGCAGAATTATGCCCTGAATTTTAGTCCGCAGGCGATCGCGTTCTTGGTGTAGACTGCGAGTTAGGCGGGTAAGTAGTTCTAAGAATATGGTGTCTTGGGGGGTAGTACGACTGATATGCAACTGCGCGTCATCTACACAGTTTAAAGCGATGCGAATCGGGGTATCAAAGCGGGTTAAATACCCTCGTTGTTCGACAAAGGTATCCAAGGTATCAATGAATGTGGAAAAACGACTCACCTCTCTGAGAAATTTATCCCCAGAATCGATTCCTTCACAGTAGTCTTTGGCATCGATAAAACATAAGGGAAACTCATCCAGGTTATAGGGATGTAAAGCTTCAGCTAAACTGCGGCGGTAGTTCGCGATTTTTTCCCGTTCCTCACCCGCTTCCTCGGACATTTTATTAATCACCAGCATCATTTTCCAGCGATAGCCTTGGCGGTAGGCTAACTGCTTAAAATTTTCCACCGTTATCGCGTCAAACAGCATCGAGGTGAGACAGAAAATCAACAAATCCGCCTTCGCGATCGCACTATAGGTTATTTCATCATGATCCTGTCGTTCTGTAAACAGTCCAGGGGTATCGATGAGTTCAATTCCCTGCCAATTATAACGAGTAATCTGATCCGTTGTAATATCGGAATGAATGGCAATATCTCGTCGCCCTGTCAACGCCGAAATCAGCGTAGATTTTCCCGCGCCATATTGTCCAACTACGACAACACTCAACATTCCCTGATGGCGATAGGTATTAAGTTCCTGTCGTAGTTTTTGACGAATTTCAGTGAGAGGCGTGCGATTTAGTTTCGCCAGGTATTTGTCAAATTTTATACAAGCTGTCGTTAACTTAGACGCGACAACCGCTGATTTAAATTGATTCGTCATTTGTCTTATGTCTTATGTCTTATGTCATTTGTCTAAGAAGAGGGAACAGGGAACAGGGAACAGGGAACAGGTAAGGTAGAGTTTTGAGTTAACTTCCTCATCTCCCTCATCTCCCCCTGCTCCCTCTGCTCCCCCTGCTCCCCCAGCTTCCCCTGCTCCCCCTGCTCCCCCTGCTCCCAGACGTAGCATGCTACGTCTCTACATTGCTCCCTCATCTACTGAAGCCGATGCATTGACACATCTTCTTGCAGAATTCGATTAATTTCCTGGCTGTCTAGATGAGAACGGACTTGAAATTTGGTTTGAATATCAATCTGTTTGCCAAACTCCCGTTTCACTTGGGTAACGGTTTTATTAATTCCTGCTTCAGTCAAGGGTTCATAGTTTCCTTGACACCAATCAACAATCCGCTTACTATACGCCAGATTAAGCCAATTAATTGTCTTGTTGAGTTGTTGCTGAGGCTGATTAAACTGTTTTGAAATTAGCTCAAACTCTTGAATCAGCCCCTCGATATACCGCATAATACTCCCGGCTGCATGGCGGTAATACTCGCGAAAAATATTAGCCGCTTGTTCCTCAATTTTGCGTTGACTAGCTCGGATTTGTGGCGTTAATAACTTAGACAACCGTTGAACGGCAAAGTTGCGTTTTTGTTCGCGGGTTGTAAAAATGCCTAAAATGCTATTCAGCACCACTGCCCCCATCATCACCGTCTTGTTCACCGAGGGACTAAAATGAGTCACCAAGGTTTGGGAAAGTCTCAAGAAACTCCCGCCAATTTCTGCCGCATTATCACTGTACAGATCAGCAGGACTTGGGAAAAATCGTAAATCATCCCCACCATTATAAGCCATTAATTGTAAATCGGTTCCCAGTTCAGATAAGGCAATTTCTACATCACGATTAAAGTTTTGCACCGTCGTTTGATAGGCATGTTGCAGGCGATCATCAATTTGCAGCGCTTGCAGTTTATACTCCCAATTTTGTCTTAAGCTTTCCTGACTGAAGTTCCAATTGGATTCAGCAAAATCGGGTAAGCTATTGAAAATATCTTGAAAAATGCTGGCAATTTGATACTGGAGTAATTCCAGATGATCCTTACCCGCTGTTTGAATTTTTGCCTGCAAGGTTTCCCGTTGACGGGTGAGAGTGGCACTCAATTGTTGATAGCTTTGACGTTTCTGACTCATCCAATGGTAGGGGCGTTCAATTGTCCCTACAGTGGAACCCAGAAGCGTTTGCGATCGCCGAATCGCGCCATGCTTAACTAGGGATTCGCGGATGGAGTCTAAAAAGTCCTGAATGCGACTGGCTTTGAGTAGTTTCTCCTGATTAGCTTGGTGTTCGGGTTCGCTTGCCATTTGCGCCGCCAGCAGCATGACGGGAATAATATCAAAATAGTCGTTGGCATAATGGTTTTGGGCATAGCGACGGATGCGATCGATATGTCCGCCAATCCCACTATTTCCTTCTAGGGTAAAGAGTTTATCGGGGTTTTTTAAGAAATAGTCTAAGCGACGCGGATCACGCAGGTTATATTTCAGGTTGAGTAGAATAATTAAGGGTTTTGCCTTGGCTTTTAACTGCTGCAAAAATTGAAACTCGGTTTCTTGGATGCTGTCATTGGTGACGACATAGCAAATCAGATCCGATTCTTCAATCACACTTTCGACAATTTCCTCTTCACTTTTCCCCCCCGGTGCGCCAATTCCGGGGGTATCAATAATGCGAATGTTTTTCCAATCATACACTCGATTAAAGCGAGTCGTCCGCTGTCCCCCACGACCAATCGCTTCCCAGCCTTCCCCAATAATAATCGCATGGAGGGTACTTTTACCAACTTTGGTTTTTCCCATAACCGCCAGACTAAAATGGTGTAAGGCGCGTTGTTTTGCCCAGAGGGATTCGCGTACAATGTCCAGTTCTTCTCCAATCTCGGCGGCTAGGGTTTGTTGGGTTTGGTTGAATTGATTGATCAGTTCTTGTGTGGTTGGGTTCGTCGGCTGCTGATGAATGGTTTTCTGGAGGTTTTCTAGGGTGAGTTTTAGGGTTTGATTTAAGCCGATTAACGTAGACTCAGTATCCGTGAGTGCGGTTTCAGTGAAGCGATAATCTTCCCTGGCGATAATGCTATTTTGTTGTACCGCTTCTTCGTAATCGGGTCTGGCTAAAAGGATTTGCCGTTGCAATTGAACAATGCGGCGTCCCAGAGTTTCGGGGGCGAAAGTGGCAAGTTTAGCGATTAAAGTTCGGGATAAGATAGACTCTGCACCCATGAGTAAAATCGCGCTGAGTGAGAGTTTCTCGGTTTGAGACTGCCTATCTTTTTGGCGAGTGGCTTGCAGGGTTTGGGCTTGAGTGATCATCTGTTCCACCTCTGTCGCATCCCAGCGCCAAATCTGCGCCACCTGTGCAATCATTTGCCGTTCTAAGGGGGAAAAAAGTCCATCGACATAAGCGATCGCCAGGAGTTGCTGCATCGCTTCCTGTTGCTGTTCGGGGGGGATTTGCTGGGCGATGTTCTCGACAGGGAGGAGAGCTTTCTCTTGGGCGAGAATTTTCTCCATTTCGTGGATTGTCTGTTGTCCCACCTGAGTTTGATCTGCCAACTCATGCAAGAGTTTCGACTCTTCCCGATGAATTTGGCGATCGGCACAGACTAGATGGGTGAGTAAGAGAAAGGGGTAGTCGAGGGGTTCACTAGCCATGGGAGTGGTGTTGGGTAGGGTTACCTGGGGGTAAATGCTGGGGGTTAGGGATACCATGATATCGGAAAGCACAATAGATTCTCCTATACAGTTCCCAACGAAAGCGATCGCTTTCCCGGATGCTTTGACTGCAAACACCCAGGGGGAAGATGGTAAAGATGAGGGAGATGGGGAAGATGGGGAGAGGGTTAAACGTGAAAATGCCTAATAATATGTAGGGGCGGGTTTAGGGACAAAATCAGGAAACCCACCTCAAACCAAACAACAAAACCCGCCCGAATCCCAACCTAAATTTGATTCACCTCAAAACGGACAAAAACACCCACCCGATTTTCCACCGCGATCGCATACCAAAGATGTAGGGAAGTTACAGGATGGGGAAGTATTTGTAGGGTGGGTTAGGCGGGAACTAAATGATGGCACGTAACTGTTAAATGAACTATCCGCCGTAACCCACCAAATTGGAGGACAACCCGACTAACTTGAGGAAAGGGCGACCCGATCCAATTGAATAGATTGGTGTTGTTGATTAATGCAGGCGGGTCGCCCCTACACGGCTAATGTTGACTTCACGATTCAATCAGGAAATTAAATAAATGATGTGCGCCTTAAACTTCACGATTCCTAATCCCAACCTAAATTTGATTCACCTCAAAACGGACAACAACACCCACCTAATTTTCTACCGCGATCGCATACCAAAGATGTAGGCAAGTTACAGGATGGGGAAGTATTTGTAGGGTGGGTTAGGCGGGAACTCAATGATGGCACATAACCGTTAAATGAACTATCCGCCGTAACCCACCAAATTGAGGAAAGGGCGACCCGACTAACGTGAGTAAAGGGCGACCCGATCCAATTGAATAGATTGGTGTTTTTGATTAATGCAGGCGGGTCGCCCCTACACGGCTAATGTAGTCCTAATTATCCCTATAAAAATGAGGTTGTATTTCCGGTGTCCCCGACACCAGATAACCCTCCGTCCACTCGGGACGCGGAGGAACATTCCCCTCCTTAATATCATTCTGCCATTCACTATCCGATTTGCGAACAACTCCCGGCATTTCAAATTCATAATGGCTTAAAACAGGTCCAGCATACACCATTTTATCTTCACCATTATCCACCGCAATCATCAGCAAATCTACATTCCCTACCCCTTGGTGCAGTACCGCCCCTGGATCACCAAAAACGGGATCGGGAACATCGGTATGTACATCGGCAACAATCGCATCCCAACTATTAGAATCCTTCGGTTCTTCGTAGAACAAAGACGGATACCAACCCCTGTAGTAAGGACCCCCTGAACCGCCATCGATTTCCACAATATCTCTCAGGAATTGAGTCTCAGCTTGGCTAAGTTCCTGCTGTGCCAATTCCTTAGTGGCAATGTCTTTCAAGATGGCTAATTTTTCCGCAAAGTTCTCTAAAAATTCGACTTGTCGTTCCTGAATCTGGCGAGATGATTCGGGAAAACTGGTTCGATTAATCTGTTTGGCGGCTAACTGTACCATCCTCTCAAACCGTTCCCAAAATTCCGGTCTGGGTTCAACAAATCCGGCGGGGTAAAAGCAACGAGTTCCACCGGTGTAGGATTGTTTGGCATATAAAATCGTGTCGTGGCGTAACTGCGTCCAAGAGGCTAATTGGGTATTTAAGGTTTTCATTGCCCAGGCTTTTGTCCGCATCGCTTCTGGGTATTTCGCCTCGGTGGTTGGTGTCGAAAGTTCCCGTAAGGTGGCTAACCAATTTAGGTAGATGTTTTGTTCCCAGATGGGGGGATTTTGCTGATCCACAACGGTTTTGACAGCAGCTAAGTGATGTTGATAATTGAGTCCATCTCGAAATTGACGCCCCTGTCTATTCGTCATCCGATCCACTAATTCGGGGACAATCTGATTATTTCCTAACGCGGCAAACGCCACATCTAAGCTACTGGGAATGCGCCGTGGCACTTTCTTGCCATTCCAGAGAATGTCATCGTAAACCACTTTACTCAGCACCCAGCTATCTAAGACAAATTTTTGACCGAGAAGCGTAAAACTGCGGGGAAGTTGGATTTGCTGGGAATCTGGGGAGGATTGATAGGAATCTCCTCGAATGCTTTGCAACCCTAATGGCGTGGCTAAAATATCAGTTTGCAGTTGTTCCAGGGTGGATAATGTCTGAATATCTGTGGGAGATTTAATTTTATTTTGTGCCAAGAAATCATTCAATTCAGCAAACGTCATCGAATCCGTTTGACCGACAAAGGTTTGCAACATTTGGTCAAACTGTTGCCATTGGGAGAATTTCCCGGATTGGTTGAGGAGATGATTCAGGATAATCGCAATACCGAGTTCCCGTGGCGAAGATTCCTCTGGATTTCCCGCAATTCTCAGATCAATTCTGCCACACCAAATCATTGCCCGAAAATACCGTTTCAGCGCCTCGGATTTCTCATAATGTCCACGGGGTTTAAACTGGGAAAAATCAACGCTGCGATCGCGTCCAAATAGGTTAAACTCCTGAAGCTGCCCAGATTCAATGGCATCAAGGGTTTCAGCGACACGACTATTCTGATTAAAATAGGTTCTGACTCGATTCCCGGAAAGTAGCGATCGCGCAACGGCGATAAAATAATCGGCATCAAGGAGACTCTCCTCTAATACACCATTACCATACTCCTGCCGTACTTGAGGCAGCCTCTGCGCCATACCCGCTAAGATTTCATCCAGCGATCGCGCCAAATACTCGGCTTCTAATTCCTCTAACATAGCATCATAAGACCGATGCCATGCATGAAGTAACGCATCACTAGAGACAAAAACAGGCAAATCCCGACTATAAATGTTATAAAATACAGCAGCAAAGCTAGGAGCGCTCATCCGTTCACTGACGACAAAGCCATTACGTTGAAACACCGCCAGTTCTTCCCCATTCAGGCGAAAGTCATCGCGAGGTTGAATTGGGAACGTATAATCCCGATACCGCCGAGAAATATCCTCTGGTGATAAATTAAATTCATCCCAAAACTTCGCCGTCGTCACATCCCAACTAATTTGAGGCAAATACTCAGCTTGACTCGCATATCGCTGCTTAAAGGCTTGCGGGGATATCTGTCCAATTTGTTGAAGTTCTTGGTTAAATTGTCGGGTATAGTCTAAACTCCCAGTTGGAGATGTATTCTGGGCGACAGTAGTAATGGTTGTCTCCTGGGGACTGGTATCGAGTTGCACCATGCTCGACCACGCTACATTCGGGGTAATAACCATTAACGATAACATGGGACAGGTTGCGGCTACAATCCGGCAAGCCCTGATCCACGCTTGATTCACGCGCTTCACCGCTTGACTCCTTTTCTTAAAGTGCTTGCTAAAGGCATTTTTTAGTTAAGTTAGTTTAAGTTTTGAGCGTTTTTTGCTTCAAATATTGACACAAAAATTTATAGTGTAAAGATTTTAAATAAACTCAATACTCGACGCCATTATAACACAGGCTCGTAGTTAGCACTTTAGTGCTATAAACGCATAGCTTGGCGATATTCGGGTTCGTAGTTAGCACTTTAGTGCTATAAACGCATAGCTTGGCAATATTCAGGTTCGTAGTTAGCACTTTAGTGCCATAAACGCATAGCTTGGCAATATTCAGGTTCGTAGTTAGCACTTTAGTGCCATAAACGCATAGCTTGGCAATATTCAGGTTCGTAGTTAGCACTTTAGTGCTATAAACGCATAGCTTGGCGATATTCAGGTTAATAGGAAACTTGGTGCGATCGCGTCCTATCCACCTTAACTTTTCTTGGTAAGCTTTTAGAGTAAATTGCCAAACAATAGAGACGTTCTACCAGAACGTCTCTACGAAAATTGCCATAACGTCAACGTCTCTAATTCACAAAGACTTGACCATCTTCTTGAATTCTCAATACCCCTTGGTTACTGTCTAAGGTTGTTTCTTGTTCAAACGTAACCTCCAATTGCCCAGTTTCATCAGTAGACATGGGCATCATCTGAATTAAGCCATCATCCTGACGAACGGCGGTTATCGTAATCGGCGTGGGCAAGTTTTGCAGAACAATTTCTTCTCCACCTGACATATATCGACGATCAGTATGTCCGACGGCTTGATAAGAAACAACAGCATCAGTGTTATTTTTCAGCCGCACATCAACAGTACCGTTTGTGGGTTGGATTCGGGCAACTGCATCACTACGTTCTGCTGGTAGAGGAGGTTGAGACACTCCGGCTGGAGGGGGTACAGGAGTCATCTGTCTACTAGGCATTTGACCGCCTCGACCCATCCGTTCTGCCGCATTCGGCGGACACCCTTGCGGAACCATGCGCGTGCTATTATAGGGTTCTTCGTAGTAGATTCCCGGACAAGGATTGACTTGAGCTAAGGTAGAAAAAGGTGCGGCTGATGCTTCTAAAATTGTTGCTGGTAAGCTAATTAAAACACCGCCGAATATCGCTCCTAATAGTCCGGTATTTTTTAGCTTACTCTGATGTTGCTTTTTCATGAAAACCTCTTTTAAAATCATCTATGGACGATAGTTTTGCTACCAAAACTATATTTACTTATTTGAATTATTTGGCAAGACTATTTCCCGATCCGTAATAGCTTAAGGTATACGAGTACTGTTAGCCCAAGAACCGAGTTGCCTCTGAATCACGTTGTCCACCTAACAATTTAACCGCTTCTATTGACCGTCTCATCTGCCTGGGGAAGGGCATAAACTTCTATCGAAAGTAGGAGTTTTTTTATAAGCCTAGAGTATAAAGGAAAACTAAAATAACTGGAGTTTTTATAAAAATCAGCATATAGGAAGATGTCAAAAAATGTTTAACAATTTATACGGATTAAGCTTCATCAGAACCCTTACTGTACGATTCGTTTCATTTGTTCAAAACTTGCTGTTTCATTGGAGGGATATTAATCTACTCCGTAGGGAAACGGTGACAAAGATTTGGCATTATAACCTAGTCCGCGCAGGCGGACTTTGTTTGTGTAGCAGCGATTTCAATCGCCTCCTCAAAAGGGTGTGACTCTAGAATCGGGCTATCACTCAGCAAAAATATCTAACTGCTGTACCGATGTGTCTGGCGTAATCGTTTCAGTATCTTTGGCTTTTTTACCAATACCTTTCCGCAATCCCATGGCAATTTTACTATGCTTTTCAATTTGTCCCATCACCTGCTTTGCCCGTTGAATCACCGCCGGCGGTAAACCAGCCAGACGCCCTGCTTCAATCCCATAGGATTTATCCGCCCCGCCGGGTTGAACTTGGTGTAAAAAGATAATTTCATCGGGCAATTCTTTCACCGTAACCTGATAATTGGCAACATTCTCTAAAATAGATGCCAATTCGTTCAATTCATGATAATGCGTAGCAAAAATAGTCCGTGCCTGAATTTCCAGAGATAGATATTCCGCCACCGCCCAAGCAATAGATAACCCATCAAAGGTTGCTGTACCTCTGCCAATTTCATCTAATAAAACCAGGGACTTATTCGTAGCATGATTTAAGATATTTGCTGTTTCATTCATCTCCACCATAAACGTGGATTGACCCGTGGCTAAATCATCAACCGCGCCAACCCGAGTAAAAATGCGATCGCAGATTCCCAATGTCGCCGATGTCGCTGGCACAAAACTCCCTGTCTGCGCCATAATCTGAATTAATCCCACTTGGCGTAAATAGCAACTTTTGCCACTGGCATTGGGTCCAGTGAGGATAATTAAATCGGGACGTTGATGATTCTCTGTCTTTGTCTTTTCCCCAGATGATGACGTTGACTCCTCCCATCCCAAATACGCCGAATTAGGGACAAAAAACCCGATTGGCAGAGACTTTTCTACTACAGGATGGCGTCCATCAATAATCGTAATTTCTCGCCCCTCTACCATTGTGGGACGAGAATACCCCTGGCGTACCGCTACTTCCGCTAAACCCGACAAAACATCAATCGCCGCCACCGCACGAGACAGATTGCGAATTAATTGGGCATAATTCCCCACTTGGGTGCGTAATCCGACAAAAATCTCGTATTCCAAGCGATTTAAATCATCCCGTGCGGTGAGAATCCGGGTTTCGCGTTCTTTTAAGTCAGGAGTAATGTAGCGTTCTTCGTTGGTTAGGGTTTGTTTGCGGATGTACTCATCGGGAACGTGGTCGGCTTTAGAGCGAGCAATACTGATGTAATAGCCGAAGGTTTTGTTGTATCCTACTTTTAAATTGGCAATTCCTGTGCGATCGCGTTCGGTGACTTCTAAGTTAGCAATCCATTGCTGATCCTCTTCCGCCATACGACGCATTTCATCCAGTTGGTCATTCACCCCAGGACGAATTAAATTGCCTTCCTTTATCTGTAACGGTGGCGATTCCACCAGATGGGCGCGAATGCTTTGTCCCAACTGTTCTAATTCAGGAGGAAAGGTTTGCAATGCTTTCAGATAGGGAGAACCCCCATACGCCGCCAGTTCTGCCAAGTCGGGTAATTTTAACAGCGAATCCGCTAACGCCACCAAATCCCGTGCATTCGCCGTTCCGGAACTTGCCCGCCCCGTTAATCGCTCTAAATCATAAATTCCCCGTAATAACTGACGTAAATCTTCCCGCAATCCGGTATTTTCCGTCAACTCCTGAATCGTATCCTGTCGCGCCCGAATTCCTTTAATATCTAACAGAGGTTGCAATAACCAACGGCGTAATGCCCGTCCGCCCATGGAGGTACTGGTTTGATCCAATGCCCAGAGAAGGGAACCATGAAACGTATTATCCCGCACCGTGGTGGTAATTTCTAAATTGCGGCGGCTTTGGTGATCGAGAATCAGATAATCAGCTAACGTATACGTGCGTAAATGTTGCAGGGCGACATAATTTTCCTTTTGCGTGTCTTCCAAATATTCCAGCAATCCCCCCGCCGCCCTAACTCCCAGAGGCAAATGTTCACAACCCATCCCTTCTAGCGATCGCACTTTAAATCGTTCTAGGAGTCGTTGTCTAGCTTCTGAGGAACTGAAGGGGGTTTGGGAACGCAGACTGTAACAAAAGGAGTTGGGTAACCAATCGGGTAACGACTGCGATTTTTCCCCTGGACGCAACATACTCCCCAAATCCGGGGCGTTGGTGGGAATCAGCACTTCTGAGGGGTGCAAGCGCAACAGTTCCTGTACCAGTAACTCTAAATCCGTGGCTTGGGTGGTGAAAAATTCCCCCGTGGAAATATCCGCATAGGCTAATCCCCAATGATTCCCCGCCATCACCACCGCCGCCAGGAAGTTATTGCGTTTAGCATTTAGCATCCCGGCTTCGGTTAACGTACCGGGGGTAAGAATGCGAGTCACTTCCCGTTTCACCTGACGCCCTTCTTTAGCGGCGATAGATGCATCTTCTACTTGATCACAAATTACAATCGCATAGCCTTTTTCCACTAACTGAGTCGCATGGCGTTCAATCGAGTGATGAGGGACACCTGTCATCGGAACTCGTCCCACACCCTTCCCCGCCTCCTTACTGGTGAGGACTAATTCCAATTCTTCAGCCACTCGCCGCGCATCTTGGAAGAACGTTTCATAGAAGTCGCCAACTCGATACAGCAGTACCGCATTCGGATACTGGTCTTTGAGTTCCGCAAAATGCTGCATCATCGGCGTTAGCTGTTGGCGGTCTACCGTCCGATGATCCATATTTTCCGCCGCCACCTGCTTCGCCTTCTCGGTGGCGCGAACGTCGGTAGCACCGTTGGATTCGGGAGTAGATGCGTTGGAATATCCGCTCATGAACAGTTTTGATATGCCGACTTCTTAATGACTTTACCGTAATCTGGGCAGGATTGGTATTAAAGGTTTGTTAGGATTGCCTGGGCGTGGGTGCGAAGCGTCACCTTAAACCCAGGATACGGCAATGCCGTACCCCTACGGAAGAATTGATTGGGTAGGGACACGATAGAATCGTGTCCTGATTTAGGTCTAACGGACAAACGTGTGATCGCGCCATCGTTCGTAGTCAAGGAACCTTAGCCTTCAACAAGTTACGTCGAAGAGAATTAACGGAACTCGACCAACTCACCTAAAACTCACACCACCTGGATTCTACCAGTTAACGGTTGGGTGCGGGGCGGGTTTATTGAATTGAGAAGTTTATCGCCACAAGATAACAGTCAAACCCGCCCCTACGAGTTAACTCATATTTGGGTTAAATTGTCAAATTCAGAGGAAATAAAATCAACAGGCAGATTATGCGATCGCCTGAACCTTTTCCGCAGATCCAAATGATAAGCTAGACCTTAGAGCCACTCAATCCGTAGAATCTTAGATCATGAACTCTCCCAGCCTACACCAGATTGAAAAAATGGTCAGTTGCTTATCGGATGAAGAGCAACTGTGGTTAATGGAAAGAATTATTCACAATTTGAGACTATTTCGCACCCTTAACCATCGTGACAGCCAGGAGAAAACGGTTGAACAGCAACTGGTAATGATGGCAAATGACCCAGGGATTCAGGGCGAACTCAAGGCAATTGAGCAGGAATTTGCCGTAACTGAAATGGATGGATTAACTGAATCGTGAGCTGGTCTGAAAGGCTTCATAGATAGGCTATAGGCGGACATATTTTCCCATTGTAAAAAGTATACCAGAAAATTGTGCGATCGCACTTTACCATCATCGAGGTAGGATTGGTATTAAAGGTTTGTTGGGATTGGGCATTCAGCAGCAGAAAGACTGGAAAATTGACTGAGTAGACGTAAACTCGACTTAACAACACCAGTGCCAATCCCTATTTATCATATTACCGACATCAAAAATTTAACGTCTATATTGGAACGGGCTGGATTATTCGCTTATAATCGGCTGCGCCAAGATAGCATCAATTACATCAATATTGCTTATCAAACTATCCAAGATCGCCGTGCAACTACTACGGTTCCCTGTGGCGCTGGTGGCGTTTTGCATGATTATGTGCCATTTTACTTTGCCCCCCGTTCCCCGATGCTCTATACGATTCACAGAGGGAATGTGCCGGGTTATACTCAAGGACAACGTGGTGTCCTTTATTTGGTTTCCTCTGTCGAGGCGATCGCGACAAATCTATCAGGGTTTGTATTTACCGATGGTCATGGGATTATGGCATACTCCGATTTTTATGATGATCTGGCTTATTTAAATCGGATTGATTGGCAGATTATGAAAGAGAACTACTGGGCAGATACGCCAGACGATGGAGATAGAAAGCGCAGACGACAAGCTGAGTTTTTGGTGCATCGATTCTGTCCGTGGAAGCTAATCGAAGAGATTGGCGTGTTCAATTCTACAATCCAAGTACAGGTACGGCAACTATTACAAAAGTTTAACTATCAGCCTCCCGTTAATGTTTACCGTGATTGGTACTATTAACGTTAAAATAATCGTACAACTCGGATTTAAATCGTCAATTAAGAACTGTGATTAAGTTTAAGCAAGGCAACCTACTCGAAGAGAACACGGAAGCCCTCGTCAACACCGTCAACTGCGTCGGTGTTATGGGTAAAGGGATAGCCTTGCAATTTAAACAAGCATTTCCCGACAACTTCCGTGCTTACAAAAAGGCTTGCAATGCCCAGGAAGTAAAGCCAGGACGAATGTTTACTGTACCCACCGATCAATTGTTTCCCCGATATATTATTAATTTTCCCACTAAACGTCATTGGAAAGGACAATCAAAACTAGAGGATATTCAAGCTGGACTGAAAGCGTTAGTGGCTGAGATTAAGCGGTTAAATATTCATTCTATTGCAATTCCACCTCTTGGATGTGGGAATGGCGGATTAGATTGGCACAATGTTAAGCCACTGATTGAATCAGCCTTAGCTGAATTGCCAGACGTGCAGGTGGTTATCTTTGAGCCGCAAGGCGCACCAATAGCCAATACAATGCCAGTGGCTACATCGATACCTAAAATGACTCGCGCCCGTGCTTTATTTATTCGCTTACTGGAACTCTATAGTATTCCGGGTTATCAACTCACGAAACTGGAAATCCAGAAACTTGCCTATTTCTTACAAGTAGCGGGCGAACCCTTGAAACTGCGGTATGTTAAACATCACTATGGTCCCTACGCCAATAATCTGAATCATGTTTTGCAACGGATTGAAGGGCATTTTATTCGGGGTTATGGCGATCGCAGTAATAATGCTCAAATTCAGGTATTGCCTAGGGGGAAAGAAGCCGCTCATACTTTTTTAGCACAAGACCCGGAGGCGAATGACTGTCTCCAGCGAGTGAGTAATTTAATTCAAGGTTTTGAAACGCCTTATGGATTAGAAATGCTAGCGACGATTCACTGGGTTACTCAAGAGAATCCTGAAGCCGCTACGGATGTTGATGTGATGATTGAACAGGTGTATCAATGGAGTGAACGGAAACGCAAACGCTTCCAACCGAAACATCTTCGCAAGGCTTGGCAACGTCTTCATGACCAAAATTGGTTGAAGATTCGCGAATATATGAATTAATTTCTAGCTTACCTCGACGTTGACCGAGGAAAGAGGCGTTCTAAGCTGTCTTGCAATTGAGAGTGGGGATAAATATTGGGTTTTTTACTCCAAATGTAGTCTAAAGTTTGTTGATAAGTCCACTGGGGATTTTTCGAGAAACAATAGGCAACCCCTACGGAACCACTGCGACCAATCCCAGCGCGACAGTTGATTAATATTTTCTTTTTACCTTGGTTCACTTGTTCATCAATCCAGTGAACGGCTGCTAGCAAAATTTGATCAGCAATCGGATTCGATGCGCCATCTAAAGTCCCCATTTTTCTATAGGCAATAGGAGAGGATTCAGGAAAAGCTAATGTCAATTCCTCCCCTAAATTCAGCACAGCATCGATACCTAGAGATGCCGCTTGGGACGCGGCGATAAAATTGCCGACATAGATATTAGGGAAAACTTCGATAAAATTAGGTCCTTGTGTCCATTGCCTGTCTGGAGACGGCAGTTCTACTTTAAGGTAACCATTTTCCTGAAATTGTCCTGCCCATTGCCATGTATTTTCGTCATTTTTCCGGCGAAATCGATAGGTAAATTGAAAATCTCCTGGAGCCGTTGGCATAAATGAGCCTTGGAAGACAGAGAATTGCTGGGATTCTTCGGGAGTATAGGTTAAATTGATGCCATGCCAATCCCCTTCACTATTGAATTTCGTTAAAGCATTCGTCCAGATTTGCACAATTAGGTCTTGAGGCGGATGGGTACTCAACAGTTTAACTGTTGCCCCAAAATTCTCCAACATATAAAGCGTGATGTGAGAATTTAAGCAAGGATAAATGTCTTGAATTTGCACAAGGGAAAGATTGGAATTCTGCACCATATTTTTAATTAATAAATTGATCTGGCGAGGAGGAAGTCGCCGCTACACCCACCTAGGCGAAACCTTCCCGAAGGGTAGCCAGCCTAAGCGGACTGGATTACAAAGGGGTAGTCAAGCTGGATTCGCTATAGGGTAAGTTTATCACGAATCACCTATTCACAAAACCCTGATGGTAGAGGCAGGTTTAGCCACATTAGTCACAATTGTAGGGGCGGGTTTAGCCACTCAAGCTACTTGTTACCAATAACTGAACAACAAAACCCGCCCTTAGCGGCAAAATTAAAGCCGATAATTCTCAAGCGGCTAAAGCAGATTAAACGTTAAACAGCCTTGGGTTTAAACCCAAGGCTAAAAGCGAAAGTCAGCTAAAGCTGACTGGATAAGAGTATTAGTTTCCCAGCAAAGTGTTCAATCAGCATTCGATGGATGAAGATGTAGCCGCCGCCTACTTTTTTCAGGAAGATAATGTTTCCTCCAATACCTTGAGACCGACCCTTCCCTAACCCTCCCCTTATCAAGGGAAGGGAACCGGAATAGCTTGGCTTTGTACACGAATGCAGGTTCAAAATTGTTTCATACTTTATTCGTTAATGTGCCAATTTCCTGGAAGATTGGCATCAGTAAATCCACATCCAGTAAAAATACAGTAATCGCTTCTTTATCCTGGGGAATGACGGCGACATGACTGGCAACTTCTAGAGTATCGGCTCGACGATAAGATTCAGGCAGTAGGCGAATGGCTGATAAGGGTATTTCCATTAACATTGGTGTGTCCGTTACCGGAATTCCATATAAGTCCCCTGTGGTGTTTCTAACCACAATTAAATACCCGCCCGTGCTGGATTCCTGAATCGGGCTTTGCTTGAAAAATCGCCAATACAAGTCTACAACTGTAACTTCGCGATCGCCTAAATGAGCCACGCCGACATGATTCAGTCCACTACTGTAGATTGGCGTGTGATCCACGACTTTATAAACTGACTCAATGCGTAAGGCTAGATGCAGATTCCCCATGCTGAAAACAATGAATTTTATAGATGGAATAACCTGTCTAGATTGAGATAAATCAGTATCGTTGGGTTGAAATTGAGTAACTAATGTTGTCATTTGTCATTTGTCCTTTGTCAAAACACTGATTTCACAGATTCATTGGCGAAATTGGGGTGGGGAAGTGAGAGGTTAGTTACACTGATTACACAGAGATTTGGCTCCCTCAGCTTCCCCGTTTACCCCATCAAGATTAAGAGGGTTGCAATTGTGGCTGTTTTGACTTATCCTGAGTCAAAATTTGTTCGATCGCACCCAAAAATTCTTGTTCCAGATAGGGTTTGGTGAAATACGCATTTGCGCCTAAATGCCGTGCTAACCAGCGATGTTTATCGTTACTGCGGGAGGTTAACATCACCACCGGAACCTTTGAGATTTGGGGATCTTGACGACGTTGACCCAGAAATTCAAACCCGTTCATGTTGGGCATTTCAATGTCACAAACGACTAAATCAATCGCTGAAGTTTGACGTAATTGTTCCAGCGCTTCTCGTCCATCTCTGGCTTGCAATACCCGACAGCCGGATCGTTCTAAGGTGAGGGCGAGGGTTCGCCGTAATGCTACGGCGTCATCTACTACTAATACAGTGGGGGCTTTCGCGGTTTGCGCTTTGTCATTCGTGTGAGCAGTACGAGACTCGCTCATGCTCACAAGAGTGCGGTTGCTGGATGTGATCGCGATCGACTGACTACTTTGACCCAAAAGCTGATCCATTAACACAGCGCCGTCAATCACGGGGATTAAACTGCCGTCCCCTAAGATAGTACAACCGTAAGTAAAACTAGGAGGCGCGATCGCACTGCCAAAGGGTTTAATTACTAATTCCTGTTCTGTCACCAGGCGATCAATTTCTAGGGCGAGAACATATTGATCTTGACGCAAAACCAGCATCGGTAACGACCAATCTGTCGGTGATGGAACCGAAACTAACGCCTGACTGGGACAGGTTTCGGGTAAGGGACAAGCATAGTCCAATAAATCCGTTAACCGATAGGTGGGGACAATTTGACCGCGCCAGCGTAAAAATCGCTGTTCTCCGGTGGTTCTCACCTGATTGCCTTTGGGAATGACAATTTCTTCTACACTGTCTGAGGGTAAAGCTAACGCAGTGGAACCAACGAAACAGACGAGTAATTTACCAATGGTTAGGGTTAAAGGCAGACGTAAGGTAAACGTTGTCCCCACGCCAGGGGATGAATGAACCGAAATCGTCCCTTTTAAGGAACGCATCTGCGATCGCACTACATCCAATCCTACCCCTCGCCCCGACAGTTCACTCACCTGTTCCGCTGTAGAAAATCCCGGTTCAAACAGGAATTCAAATAATCGATTCGGCGTTAATGTCGTTAGTTGTTGCGGTGACACCAATCCCATATCAACCGCCTGTTGACCAATCCGTTTAATATTCAATCCTTGACCATCATCTTTGACCTCTATAATGGTTTGACTACCTTGGTGATAGGCGCGAATTTCAATTTGCCCGACTTCAGGTTTCCCCTGCTGACGCCTCACCTCTGGCAATTCAATCCCATGGTCAAAAGCATTGCGAAGTAAATGCATTAGCGGATCATAGAGTTTTTCTAACGCCGCTTTATCTACCAGAACATTCGTCCCATTCAGTTTCAAATTAACCGATTTTTCATACCGAGTAGACAAATCTCGGATCACACGCGGATAACGGTTGAGAACCTCACCCAAGGGCAACATCCGTGCCCACATCAACTCATCCCGTAAACTGGTCAGCATTTGCCGTTGCTGTTCCAAGGTTTGATCCGATTGCTTGGCAAATAGGGCGACATCATCCACCGATTCTTCCACCTGCACCATATCTTCAATCAGTTGTTGCAGTCGAGAATTGAGGATACTATAGTTATCCAATTCCAGGGAATCAAACTCTTCGGTGCGGCTGACAAATTCCGTCAGTTGATTCAGCAGGGCGATGTTGATCTGGGGGTTATAGCGTTCCGGTGAAATCAGCATCTTGTCTGAGAGTTCCCGCAAATGATTCACCATGCTTTGCACGCGGCTAAATCGTTCTAATAACTCTCGCACAGATCGTTGGAGTTGCTGGTGTTGTAGGGATAACCCATTCCGGTTAATCGCTAACTCACCCACCAGGTTATTCATGCGTTCTAAGCGTTCCGAGTCAACCCGCACTGATAGGTGAGGCGTCGCTGCTTCTTGTTTAGATTTAGAACGTTTCGGCGATACCGATTGATGTTCTTGGTTCTCGGATGTGGGTTGGGCAGATGGATGAGTAGCAGAGAGTTCACTCGAACCCCGTTTTGAGGGAACCAGACTATGAGAGGTAACGGCGGGAGTTGCGTCATCACTCGCCGCAGGTGCAGGCAAATCTTCTACTTCCGGCAATTCCTCATACACTTGTCCAATGGATGCGATCGCGTCTTCCAGAGTTTCTGGTGCAGGTATACTTAGACTCGATGCCGACGCTGCTGTTAATTCCTCCTCTGGTTCTGTTTCTGTTTCTGTTTCTGCCTCTGCTTCCTGGCTGGTGTCGGCTTCTACCTCCCCAAAAACATCCTCCAACGAGGGAACCCCCTCTTCTAAATCGGCTAAAAGCGGTTCAGCATCAGTATTCAAAGTCTGACTCCCCTCCCCTCTGAGGGCTGGGGGAGGGGTCTCAATACTACCCGGATAAGCTTTAAATTTAAATTCTGCTTCCCCTGCTTCCCCTGCTTCCCCAGCTTCCCCTGCTTCCCCTGCTTCTTTATCCCTTACAGGAGGGATCTCATCAGCCATACCTGCTAACGCCATCAACTCAGGCGATGGTGTACCGCCTTGGCTGCGATCGCCATTTAACACCGCCAGTCTACCTGCATCAAAATCAGCAAGGGCAAGTTGAGTAATCTCTAACGCCTTGTCTGGGTGGGCATTTAGCGCCGTAATTGCCGTGTTCGCGATCGCGCCAAATCCGGGTAGATTTAAAAGTTCGGCAAACCCTGCAAATACATCCGCTTGCGCCCGTAATTCTCCGGCTACTGGATGATGTTCTGGATCTGCCACCACCTGAGACAGTAATTCCAATCCTTGTTCCACATCCACTTCAAAGATGGATAATGCCATATCCACCCCTAATTCTGATGAACTGGGGATAAAATTATCTGCTTGAGTTAACGCATCGCCTAACCGGGTTTCAATTTGAGCAAAAATCGGTTCAGCAATCGCTAAGGCTTGCTCTTGATCAAACTGATTGGTGGCAATTTGCTCCATCAACGGCAGACGCAAACAGTCATAAGCTTGTAGCAATTGACTCTCTAAGTCTGTATCAATTTCAACCGTTTCGTTGTAGAGTGCCTTGAAAATATTTTCCAGGCGATGAGAAATAGTCTTAATTGCCTCCAATTCTACACTCGCTGAACCTCCTTTTAAGGAATGAGCCGCTCGCATAATTCCATGTACATTTGCCGTGCTACGATCCTGGCGCAGGTTAAGCAGCCCTGCTTCAATATTTTGTAAGAGTTCCGGTGCTTCTTCAATAAAGAATTGATAGGCTTGATCGCGAATATCGGGGTTGAGTGCCATTTGTCATTCGTCCTTTGTCTTATGTCATTCGTCATTCGTCATTTGTCATTCGTCATTTGTCCTTTGTCATTCGTCATGTTTCTCCTGTAGGGGCGCAAGGCTTGCGCCCAATTTATAGCGCTACGTGCTAGGCAATAGGCAACACCTCGGCTTCCCCAGTTTCCAGACGTTCCACCGGAACGTCTCTACAACCCCAGTTCCCCCAGCTTTTAACGCTTAAGTTGACACCAATGTCGCCCCTACACGATGAGTCCAAACTGTTAATAACATGAATGAACAAATGACCAATGACCAATGACCAATGACCAATGACTGATAGTTACTTCAACTTAAACTGACCCACGTCAGCTTGTAGGGCTTGTGCAACTTTCCGCAGTTGTTCAAAGGAAGACGAAACAAACCCAGCTTCTTCTGAGGTTCGGGCAGCAATTTGAGCCACATCCGTCATCGTTTGGGTCACATCTTCAGAGGCTTTAGATTGGACAACCGTGGCTTCGGCAATCGCTTCAACCAATTGGTTAATCTGGTTAGAAGCTGTGGCAATTTTGTTCAGAGAAGCACGAGTTTCATCCACTAATTTTGTCCCCGTAACCACCTGTTCTGTACCTGCTTCCATGGCTGCAACCACTTCATTCGTTTCCCCTTGAATCGCCGCCACCAGTTTTTCAATTTCTGCTGTCGCTTCTGCCGATTGCCGCGCCAAGGCACGTACTTCGTCCGCAACCACCGCGAACCCTCGTCCTTCTTCTCCAGCGCGGGCTGCCTCAATGGAAGCGTTTAGCGCTAGCAGGTTGGTTTGAGCGGCAAAGGTGCTAATCAGGTTAACAACCGTGGAAATCTTTTGTGACGATTCCCCTAAGTGTTTGACTTTTTTCGCTGTTTCTGCTACAGTTTCGCGAATGGCTAGAATCCCTTCAACCGTCCGGTTCATGTTGTCGTCCCCTTCTGCCACTGTCTGAGAGGCTTCACGCACCGCAAATTCTGCTTGTTCCGCGTGGGAGGCAACCATGCGTACCGTTTCTGCCATTTCTTGGGCGCGGCTAAGGGCGTTGGAAATTTGCTCGGCTTGGCGCAAGGCTTCGTGGGATAGGGATTGAACAGCAACTTCGTTGGTGCTTGTGGTTGTCGCCACCTGGGTTGCCGCGTCTTGCACCTGTTCGACAATCTTGCGTAAGTTTCCGACGGTAGCGTTGTACGAGTCAGCAACTGTACCAATTTCATCAGCCGTTACTCGCGCCCGAATGGTTAAGTCACCTTTACTAATCGGGTCTACTTCCTTCAGGAGTTCTAAAGCGCGTTTTTGTAAGCCTTCTTTCAACTCCCGTTGTTCTTGCGCCAGTTTGTCGGTAGTTTCTAGAAGCATTACTCGGTCAATTACCAGTCCAATCTGACCCCCTAACTGTTTGAAGAAGTTGACTTCTGCGGTTTGCCATTCACGAGGAACCGAACATTGGTGCGCCATGATCAAAGCAAAAGGTTGACCTTCATGGAGAATCGGCACTTCTAAGTTGGCTTTGACACCCAAACGTGCCATTAACTTCTGTTGTTCAGGGACAAGATCCGCTTCAAAGACATGATTGGTAGCGACAACACGGGCTTCTTTATACGTCTGGCGTCGTTCCTCAGACAGAGTGAGTTCTTCCATCTTGTCATTCAGGCTACGGGGCCAACCCATGGCGACCGATTCAGCCGCCACATAGCTGCTACCATCGGGGTTAAATTGGAAGATCATCACTCGTTCAGCCTTAAGGATTTTACGGGTTTCCTCAACCGCTTTCTGAAACAGATCCCGGATTTCCTGGGATTTCAAGGTGCGAGAACCTGTAATATCTGCCAGTAAACGGGCTTGTTCGGCAGCGAGTTCTTGTTCTTCAATAAATACCTCTAACTGACCCGCCATATCGTTAATGTTTGCACCCAGAGTCGCCAGTTCGTCATCCCCTTTAACCTGCAAGCGAGTATCCAAGTCACCTTGACCAATTTTTGACACCGCACCGGCTGCATCCACAATCGGTCGAGTAGCGTTCCCAGCCACGAACGTCGCGATCGCACCAACCATTAAGGCAGCACCCCCTGTCCCTAATCCCAATGTCCAGAGCATGTTCCGTTGCGGTGCAAACGCCACATCCGTGGGACGGACAATAATTAGAGACCAGTTTAGGTTATAGTCCTCAGCCAGTTCTTCTGTGGGAGAGTAAGTAATAACGTCTTCCCGTCCAGTTCGGGCGCTGACAATGGTCAGGATGTCTTCCTCGTTTTGTTGAACTTTACTATACATCGTGGGAAACTTTTCCTCGAATGTTTGACCCACATCATCAGGATCTTCTGCAGCCACCACCCTGCCTGACGAATCAATCAGGTGAAATTCTTGTTGTCGGTCTTTGGTTACACCGAAAATTCCATTCACTCGTTCCATCGGCTCACGGGTGCGGATAATGCCAATGGTTTTACCTGTGACTGAATCCTTAATCGGTGCGGTTATATACACAGCGTACCTGTTAGTCGTTTCAGAGAGCCGTGGTTCCGTGATGTAGATCTGATCCGTTCTCAATACTTCTTGAAAATAGTCTCGGTCAGAGTGATTTTCGAGAATTTCTCCAGAGTCTGATTGGGCAAGAACGTTACCCTGAAGGTCAAACACACCAATACTGTCGTAACTGTCGTACAGTTTCTCATAGGCATTGAGCAGACGTTCCTTTTCTTCCCGGGGTGTAACCTTAGCAAGTTCAGCATTATTCAACACCGGAAGTTCTGCCATGACTTGAACGTCACTGTAGCGTTCTGCAATGAACAGCTCTAATTTATCTTCCAAGTCAATCGTGTTCGTTTGTTCGTTACTCACCACTTGGTCATACATCCCGCCACTGGCTGTGAAGTAGGCAGTCGCACCCACGGCTAACACGGGTAATGTTCCAATCGCTAGGGCTAAACCAATCGCTTTACTTCGCAGACTAGACAGCAACCCGCGACGGTTTGATCGCGGTTCTGGCGCTTTTCCCATTGCCTCAAGTGAAGACAATTTGGGTAGAGGTTGATCAGCTGTCCCAGGCGTTCGATAGGGCATCGATGGCGGATAGTCACTCGAATAGTTTTTAGCCTCAGCGGGGAGATTCTGCGAGTAGGAACCGCGACCATTGGTATCGTGATGGGAATTCGGTTTGGGAGAAAGTCTAGTCATGAATCGAACCTCTTTAATACAAAATACGGAGGAGTTGGCAAATTGCTCAAAACTGGACTTACAAGAGTCCATGTCCTACGGTTTGCCACCGTGCCTATTTCCATTGGCAGGGCTTCTACGATAGGATATGAAATCTGATAAGCCTTTTGGCGGAAAATCTAACTGCCACTAAATGCTAGGCAGTCCTATTCAATAATCGGTCGTGTAAGTTCAGTAAACTGAAACAACAATGAATTAATCGTGGAAAGGTAGAACACCCTGATTTGAACTTGATGAGTTAGATCGAAAACAGGGAAAACTAAACACTTGATCAGGGTGGGTTTAGTCGCATCGGGGTGAAAAAGCTAAGGGAATAGTGAAACCCGCCCCTACAGACTAAAATTGTACATCTCTACAAAATGGGATAAGCGAAAATTCCTCGACATTACACATTTGTTACCTTACCCCTTAAACAGATTGCTTGGGCATCGATGCAATAATCGCGTTTCCATCAATAATCACGAGCATTTCACCATTATTTTTCAACCAGTAGCCGCGCAAGAATGGCACCAGTTCTGGAGTCACACTAGCGGAGGGAGGAGATTGAATCCAATCGGCATTACACCATTCAATATCTTCGACTCGGTTTACCACCAGTCCTAACATTTCGCTGTTGGCTTGGGTGGAGGTTGACGATTTGGTTTTGGCTTGCAGCACAATTGCCGTATACGCTGAACCACTAGCGGCTTGTTGATACCAGGGTGTCAGTCCCACTAAGTGACCTAAATCAACCATCCATAAGACTTCACCCCGCCAATTGTAAGCCCCCATTACCCAAGCTGGCATTTGAAAAATTGGGACAATTTGACCTCTAGGAATGGTTAATACTTCAGTGAGTTGATGAATGGGTAATAAAGCCGTGGTATCGGGTAACAAATGAAACCGTAAAAACTGTTCATTTGCCTGGGTAGAAGAACCCGACAATTGTGCTTGGGTTGGGGTAGTGGGTAAGGAAGGATTTGTGCTGAGTAAAACGTTGGACATTGACATTCTCTACAACTTAGGTAGTGTGAGTATCTGGCTTACGTACTTCTCCAGACGAGAAAGATAGTTACGCTTGGCGTAGGTTTTGCGGATGCACCCCTGTTGCTAAAATGAGATACTCCTACTTTCTCTCGTTGATCAGGTTCTAATCAACTGTTTCACTGTGCGTAAAAGTTCTGCCTGATCAATCGGTTTACCAATGTAGGCATCCGCACCTTGTTTCATCCCCCAAAATTTATCCATTTCGCCACTTTTGGTTGAGCAAATAACCACAGGGATGCTTTTGGTACTAGCCGCATCTTTAATATCCCGGCAAACCTCGAATCCACTCCGACCGGGTAAAACAACATCCAGCACAATTACATCAGGTTTTTGGCTGCTAAGTTTGGCAAGTGCTTCTTCACCACTGTCAGCCGTTAGCACCTTAATTCCTTCTTCCTGTAAGTAGCGCGTGATGATTTGCAAATCAGTTAAGCAATCTTCAACAACTAAAGCAGTCCCCATGGTATTGACCTCATGAAAAAATGAATGGGATTGGGTCAGTCTAGATTAATCATTAGATTTGGGATTGGGTTTCGATACATCTCAAGGTTGATTTGAAATCAATCCAGTAATGACTAATCTAGACCGAATGGACATTAAGCCTATCGCAGCGTCAATTGTTTGACGGTACGCAGCAACTCATCTTGATCAACGGGTTTAGCGAGATAAGCATCAGCGCCTTGTTTCATGCCCCAAAACTTATCCATTTCGCCGTTTTTGGTCGAGCAAATCACAATCGGAATTTTGCGGGTATCAGCAGCAGCTTTTAAATCGCGACAGACTTCAAACCCGCTGAGACCCGGAAGTACAACGTCGAGAACAATAACATCAGGTTTGTGGTTATTCAGTTTTTCTATGGCGGCTTCACCACTGTCAGCCGTCAATACATTGATACCTCCTTGCTGTAGACAATTAATGATAATTTGCATATCGGTGGCAGAATCTTCAACAACTAGGACAGTTCCCATGATATTTACCTCGCGTAAAATAAGAATGGATGGTTTTGATTGAGTTTTCGTTGTTAGTCAGTGGTTTCACCTAAAACCACTGACTAATGAGTAACAACATTCTGCTTAAGATGCTGGCTAATAACATTAAGTACAATTCCCGCATCAATGGGTTTATTCAAGAAATCGGATGCGCCCACTAATTTGGCTCGAACGCGATCAACAATGCCATCTTTTCCGGTCAAAATCACAATCGGCGTAGTTTGGAATGCTTGCAATTTGCGTAATTTGGCGCAAATCTCATAGCCATTAGTATTCGGCATCACCAAATCGAGAAAGATTAAATCGGGTTTACGAGCAATTAAAAGCGCGATCGCACGTAAGCCATCGTCAATCACTAGCGATCGATAACCACTGGCGCTGAGTAGTTTTTCCATGGTGTGGCACACTAAGGGACTGTCATCCACACAAGCAATCAGTGGCTGGGTGGATTGTGTGGTAGTGGATGGATTTTCTGAACTCTCTTGCTTGACGGGACTCGGTAAATCAGGGATAGAAATCAACTCCACTAATCCCCAGCGAATATAAGGCAACAGAGAACGAGTCACTTGCAAGACATCCCGCTTCATCTGCACTGCCACATCCCGCAACGTATGTTTCCCGTCTAAAAGTTTGCTCAGCAGGTGGTAAACCGCCTCTGACGTGCGGGCTTCCAAGGCTTTGGGTTGTCTAATCACCGGAGCCAGGTTGGGAGAATAGTCCGCCACTACATCGTGATGCCAAGCCTGCCATAACTTATCAGTCTGTGCGATCGCCTTTTCTACATCAATGACCGGAAGTTGGGTGGATAACGTATTATCTTGTTTAATTTGGTAAGTGGTTTGCTGGGCGTGGGCGATATCAAACAAAACTTCCGTAATCACTGATTGAATCAGGTTCTTCGTCTGTTCATGCGTGATCTTCTGTTGCTTTACCCATAAACTCAACAGGTAATATTGCCAAGAAATTTGACAATTCGCTTGATTGAATTGGCTTAAATCACGCTGTATGGTTAGTCGATCTAACGTTAACTGAGGACTGTGGGCGGCTATGTTTCTCAGGTACCGTCTCACTGGATGAGTGCCACCCGTGGCATACATCAGATGACCGTCGCATAGAAAAAACAACCATTTTTGGTTGTCGGGACTCGTTAGTATCAGATGACCGCTAAACCGAATCCGTTTTAATGTTTTAATGAATTGGACTTGTTTAGATGCGGTAAACAAGCTAAAAGAAACATTCGGCTGGGTTGATTTAACGGTCATTACGACACCATGTTTTGACGAATTAGACGAATTAACGGATATAAGACTGTTTCATCACACCCTGTTCAGTCTTTCTACTTCTCCTGATTCATTTCTATTCAATTAATAGCACTGTAAATGGGTTGTTGTGGGTAAATAACTCAGAGTTTTATCAAAACTTTTTTCCTTTATCAATAGAGGAAAATTGTCATACATCATTTCTTTTGTATTACAGTGGAGTATTTACTTCAGAAGTGAAATAATAATAAACAGGTTTATCACTAAAATAAATGAATTAACCCTAAGAATGTATCGTATGAAAACGTATTACGGTTTTGCTCAAATAGCTTAAAAAGAAAGAAAAATGGCAAAATTTAAATGTAAAGTTTTGTCTAGTGTATGACAGCCTTTTTAAAGATTCGATGAAGCAATGAAACCAATCCTGACGAACCAATCACCTTGGCGTTTAATCCCTCCTCTGTGTCTTCCTGGACAGCTTCAGATGGCAATTGACCAATGGCTTCTGGAAAAGTTTGTAGGGGCGGGTTTTACCGATAACGTTCTGTCGATGTCTGATAACTTGACTAAACCCGCCCTAGAGGTGCAGGGAGACGGAGGTGCAGGGGAGATTTTGCCGCCATCCTGTACTAGGAATTCTCCAGTGCTGCGGTTTTACACCTGGGAATCTGCGACAATTTCCCTAGGATATCATCAACGTCGTTGGTCTCCGGCTTGGCAAACCCTGACTTGGAAGGGAAAACCAATTCCCTTAGTCAGGCGTCCCACGGGAGGACGCGCTGTGTTGCACCAAGGTGATTTAACGTATATGGTGGTAACCTCAGGACTCAGTAATAAGCGCCTTGAGGCATATCAGCAGATTTGTGAATTTTTGATTCAGGGGTGGCGATCGCTCGGCGTCGATTTGCACTATGGTAAGGCGGGACGAGATTATCGCCACAATCCCAATTGTTTTGCCATGGCTACGGGTGCCGATTTGGTCACAACTGAAGGGTATAAACTGATTGGCAGCGCTCAGTTACGACGCGGCGACGCTATATTACAACATGGTTCGATGCGTTTAGAGCCAGATGCTCAGTTATTTGCTCAGGTGTTTGGCGAATCATCTCCTGTAAATTTACCTCTGACTCAGCGAGGGGATGATTTAAGGCAAACAGTGATCGAAGCACTAACCCAAGCCGCCGCCGATTGTTTTGGTGTGGAGTTTGTTGTACAGCCGTTATCCGATCAGGAATGGCAAGAAATTTTAGCGGTACGGGGGTATGGGGTGTAGGGAACAATTAACGCCCTCTGTTAGAGCCAAAATAATGAAGATATAGCAGTAGACACATCGATTAGGACAAACGAACTGTTGTTCCAGACGCGCCATGGCGCGTCTGGAACAAATGATGCGTCCTAACCGCTATGGCGATTGCTATAACCCAATTTGGTGTTCACAAGGTTTGTTGAGGTATCTTCATACCAAGTGAAGCATTACCAGTACTACAGAGTCTAAAAATAGCATCAAGTAAAACACAAACAAAGTTTCCTGTAGGAAAATGGATTCCAGAAAAGTTCTGACCTTAAAGAAAAATGGCGTATGGTTATGACTAGATATCAGTAGATGTTCACCCAACTCAAACCCTTCTAGTCTATCGGAAACAAGCGCTTGTTCAATGCTCATAGCGTGTTGCTCATTGAGAGTCGTGAAACTATTTTGAAATCCATCAATTATCCAGAACATAAAAACAGGCAAATTCATGATAATTATGAAGCGCCAGGAACTCAGGTTAACCTGAGATAATGTCACCAATACCACCATCGCTGTCCAAACCGTGACGCACCAACACCGGGTCATAACAGATTGGCGTTTATCTCTGAGAATCCAGCTATAATAGTGATCCAGTTGTTTGTGCATACTCTCGCGTTTTTCCATCATTATTCGTTCCTGGTTAATCATTACCTTAAATTACTGATTAAGTCCGTAACATCACCAGCTTATCCCCATTGATAAGCTTAAAAGCAAGCTAATGATAATTAGTCCCAGCAAGCAATAAAATTGAAGGCTTGAAGTGGGTAGTGTAAAGCACGATAAAATTGAGCAAAATTTAATTTTCCAGAATGAATTTCATCAAGTTCAGGATGTTTACGCCCTCGCCTATAGTCGAGTATAAATTGTATGTTTTGGGCAGGTATTTCAAACGGTGTATGGATAAGAAGGTGTTTTAAGTATTCTTTCATTGACTCAAATCCTCAAGATGTTACTTGTACCTAGATTATTAGTCATTCTTTGGATAGAACCTGTCATCCTTAGCGCCAAAGCTTCAATTTGGTCGTAGAGTGACTGTGGGAGAAAATAGAGTAAACCGATAGCGAATAGAGTTGAAACTGTACGAAGTGGTTCTTCAAGAATAATCTTCCAGTAGGTAGATATAGCTTTGTGCATCATTTCTATAGCTGTTAAAACCGATCGTTGATGTACTGCCCACTTTGCCAATTTTCTCCATGTGTAAGCTTGGGTCACCTTTCCATATTTTGCTATCAAATCAGGAGCATAAGAGGATGTTTTATCCAGAACCATAGACAAGCCTTGTAACTGCTGATACACGTTTGCTGAAGCTCCCTTGGGATTAACTCGATATAAGGTCAGTGTTTCAGGAATACCTTCAATTTGCCACTTTGTTTTAATCGCGATGCGAAGCCATAATTCAACGTCTTCAAAGTGACAAAAGTTTTGATCAAAAAAGCAATTAATATTGGATTCTGGAATAGGACTAGAGCATTTAAGGGTTTCATAAACCTCTCGCCTAATCACTGTACAGGAAGGATTACCAACTGGATTGCCACAGAGAATTCGTGCTGGTGTAATACCCTTAAGCTTAGATAGTCTAGAAATACCCAAAGACTTTCCTGCTTCATTGATAAAAGTAAAGCGACTAAAGCTAATCCCAACATGAGGTGAATTTTCTAAATGCTCAATATGTTTTTCCAGCTTTTCGGGTAGCCATAGATCATCTCCATCCAGAAAAGCTAAAAACTCACCTTTGGAATCTCTAATGCCGAGATTCCTAGCGGCAGATACCCCTAGATTTGTCTGCCTGATTATTTTCAGCCTTGAATCTTTATATTTTTGACAAATCTCTATACTTCGGTCGGGGGAGCCATCATCAACAATCAGAACCTCAAAATGTTTATAGGTTTGGTTGAGTACGGATTTAATTGTCGCCAAAATGTAGTTTTCTACGCTATAGACTGGAATAATCACAGAAACTAATTTCATAATCAATAGATTCCCGACCAATAATGAAATGAATATTTGCGCCTGCGTTCGCCTGATTTGATACTTGAGTCGTAATGAAAGCAGTAAATGCACACCCTGATTATCGGACTATTCATACATTGATACAAGTTGAAGTACCCGTTTCATACTTGGGCAACAACTCTCCCAACTTTTCCTTAACTCTAACCCAGTCTCATCCGCTCACGAATTATTCCCGACCAAGTATCGGGCTGAATTAACATACTTACCGACAGAAAACACTCCTGTGTACATTGACAATTTGTTTCCTGAATAAACCGACGCACAAGCCGTGCGGCTTCACCATTCCATAACGCCGCTAGATCATAATTAAAATCCCGAAGATTACCTAAAGGTTTATCAAGCATCTCGCAAACCTTGACCGAACCATCGCTATAAATGACACCTCCCAGTGAACCAGCCGCACAGCGACCTCCCTCACGTTTACCCTCCATAATATCAGAAATAATCTGGCGACGGATAGCATTTTTAGCACTCAGCCACTTAGCGCTCAAGTGACCACCATGTCCTCGGTAACGTCCTGCTGCAATACGCTGATCAATAATTTGGTGGGCTTGATTATACGCCGAAAGCTGCACATTACTCGCCTGTGGATCTCTCGGTGTTCCACGAGTAATATTAACCATCCACTCGCCATCAGGATGCACTTTCTCTACGGCGGCGGCAATTTCGGCAACGGTGTCCTGATTCGTATGAGAAATAGTCGTGATTACACCGACATCAAAATGGCTGTAGTGCTGCTTCAGCTTATTTAACTCAATAATGGTGTTGCAAGCGTATTCGTAGCCATCTTTGATACGACGAATCTGGTTGTGAACGTCGCCGACACCATCTAAGGAAACATCCACCCGAAATGGTGTGTTTGGGTTAGCTTGAAGTAAACGTTCACTTGCCGAAACAATTCGCTCTGTCTTATAACCAGAGGTAGGAATTTGATAGCGTGCTAACTTAGTTTTACAGCGAAACATCGTCGCTAACTCCACAATATCGTCCCGGTGAAACGCTTCGCCTCCGGTCAGGCTGAGAAAACTGATAGAGTTAATTGAATCTGCTAGCTTTTCGTATTCATCAAAGGTTAAAGCCGCGCTCGTCAGTTCTTGAGATTTCCATTCCTCGTTGAACCAACAGTGCTGACAGCGCATCCAACAGACATCTGATACAAATAAGATAATGTAAGCAGGTGTGCGGAAAAGATGGGCGAGTGTATTGGTTAAACCCGTGTATAGTTCAGCTTTTACGGTTTGACTATTCATTGTTGCTTCTCCAAAAACATACTTGCTGTCATCGGCTGTACTTCAGGCAAGGCACACATATAGTTGAGCAGTGCTAGATTCATTTCATATCGGCTTTCTCGATTGCTGATGTAGGCACGTTGATGCAGGGGTTGCTGATTTGAATGAATTAGATGCGTAAACTCGTAACTATGAAACAGATAAACAATCGGTTTACCCGTGCGACGTGCTTCAGCTAGAAGTGCTAGAAAAAATGCTTGCATAAAACCCAAGCCCGCTAGGTAGAGAATCCCAGATAAAAAAGGAACGCCAAGGCTACTTAGATTAACCACCCAAAGAGGTAATTTCCCACGACGAAACGGGTTGTCTGGAGCCGGATGATAAGCACCACGCGGCGCAAATAGCCAAAGCAGATCAGCTCCCCCACAAGTCAACAAATCCAGACGCTGAGCGCAAACCGAAAAATCCCCTTGGTATCCTTGAGTAATCAGCGCCGATTGAGTATGACATGAGGTTGTCATCCGAGGTCCCCGAAAGCATCGTGGCTTTTGTCCCACAGCCATGGTGATTCGCTGGCTAGCTTCCTGAATCGCCCGATTCGCCTTTGCAGAATTCATGTAACGGTAGTCATCAGCCGGACTGTGATCAAGCCCATGACAACCAATCTCATGTCCGGCTGGAACTAGACGTTGAAGGGGGGCGCTAAATTGTTCAGCCGCAACCGCTGTACAAAACCAAGTCACCGGAATATCACCTAAGTCAGCACGCAGCTTGTCTAGGATTTGCCCTTGCTGATCCAGATTGTGATCCGGGGCTATCTCGACATCAACAGTAATCAGCAATGGTACGGTTCTAGCCATGTTGCAGCGTCCTCTTTGCTAGCTTGTAGTCTTGGGCTAGGATCTGACTGGCAAACCAGGGACCAACGGCAAACGTCCGACACCACAAGCGTTTTGGCTCTCGTACCAGACGAAACAGCCATTCCAAGCGCATCTGGCGTATCCACAGGGGAGCGCGGGGTTTGCAACCCGAGATAAAGTCAAATAAGCCACCCACATTCCAAATAAGTGAAACGTTTAACCGAGTTCTTTGGCGTATAGAAAACTCTTCCTGCAACGGGAAACCGCGTCCCACCAGTAATACTTTGGCACCACTGGCATTAATCGTTTGCACAATCTTGTCTTCCTCTGCTTGGGTAAAATACCCTGAACGGTATCCCACAATAGAGGCTTGAGTCCACTGGTTACGTAGGCGTTGAACTGTATGGGTAATCACAGAGTCATCCGCACCTAACAAGTACAGGGGAACTCCATCGTTCACTAGGCGGGTCATGACTAATGGGAAAAGGTCAGTACCATTTAAGTCAGGTAGCCAGCCTAGACCCAGTAAATATGCAGCTAGCTTCATCCCGATACCATCAAACAAGAGCTTGGCATTGTCTGGCAACTGGCGACGAAGTTCTGGGGAGTGGCATAGGAGGTAATGGTTGTTGGCGTTGATATGAGAAACCACTACCGGGAGTTGGGCATCTCGCTGGATTAGAGAGGTTAACCAGTCAGCGATCTCATGTATCTCACCGGTGAGCAAAGGTAAGCTCAGAAAATCAAGGGATTTCATAGTACTACCTAGAAAGAGACTTTAGATATAGGTAGATGCAAGGGTTAACTGCATTTTTGTTGATAACTTCGTTCAGCACAAGCACTCTATATTTCTTTTAAACAAAAAAACAAAATCTACAAAAAAAGCAATATAAATATATATTATACCAGCAAAGTATATAGTTTAATTTTCCCTAGACAAAGAAATTAATATTTCCTAAATAACTAATGTTTTGACCTAAATTATGATAGTTCTTGATCAAGCAAGATATATGTGTGGAATTTGTGATAGGCATACCTAATTCTATCAATTCACATTGTAGAAAGCTCTAGCTGGAACCAGAAAACTTGTAAAACCGCATATTTTTAACTATTTTCTGCAACGACCAGAACAACCAGGTAACATATTCCATTTTTACCCAGAGAGATATTGGTTTATGAAATACTTAGTACAACTTAAGCGTTGGATTAAATCAACAGGTTTTCAATTTAGCCACTTAAGCAAAGAAAAATACACCTGTCCAATTTGTGGATACCAAGGGTCGTTTGCTAATTTTGTATTGGCTGAGAGTGAAATTATAAAACATTCTCGCTGTCCCAGTTGTGACTCTTTTGAAAGACATCGACTACAGAAATTAGTTATTGATCAACTTAAAAAAGATATAAACTTTGGCAAAATGCGAATGCTGCACTTTGCTCCTGAGTATTTCTTTCAAGAATACTTTAAACCGTTAGTGGGCGAGTATATTACGGCAGATCTTTCGATGAATAAGGTTGATTATAAAGTTGACTTGACAAGTCTTCCATTCAAAAATGCAGAATTTGATATTGTCTTTGCATCTCACGTTCTTGAACATATTAAGGACGATCGCAAGGCGCTATCTGAAATCAGGCGAGTCCTAAAGCCAAAGGGAATAGCTATTCTACCTGTTCCTATTGTCGGAGTGCAGACAATCGAGCGTCTCAGCGAACAGAAGGGTCAATTAATGTTAATAGAAGCGGCTGGTCGATTGTTCGCTGAGGGATTCATGTTTAAACTCGTCTTGGTCGGTGATGGTTCTTTCAGAGAACAGATTGAAACGGCGATCGCTAACTCAAGGCTGGAGGAAACGGTTGAAATTACAGGCTGGGCGACGGAGGCGCAAGTGCAGCAACAAATTTTAGCAGATCGGGCAATGGTCTTGCCTAGTTTTGCAGAAGGATTGCCTGTGGTCATTATGGAGAGCCTAGCTTTGGGGCGTCCTGTTATCAGTACTTACGTTGCAGGTATCCCTGAATTGGTAGAACCGAACCTATCAGGATGGTTAATTCCCGCCGGATCGGTTGAAGCCTTAGTTACTGCTATGCGGATAGTCTTACAGACACCCGTTTCCCAGCTAGAGCAGATGGGAGAAATGGGACGTCAACGAGTGGCTCAGCAGCACAATATTCAGCAAAACGCCGAAAAGTTAGCTCATTTATTTACGATCAACTCTCTATCCTATTCTTGAGTAGTCAAAACGGGTAAATTTGTAAAGTTCAACTAAGCTTTAGAAGAGCCAATAGATATGCAAAATCAAACATCAATCACCGGAAAATCCTTAACACAGTTAGGTACAGTAAACATCTTCGGTGTCCCCTTACTCGCCGCCAGTGAGATCGACTGTGCCAAACTGATTATGGCTGAAATTAACTCAGGACATGGCGGCTGGTGTGTCACCGTCAATCTGGATATATTACGCCAAATTACAACGAACCCAGACGTAAAAAAGCTGATTGAGAATAGTAATCTGTTCACAGCAGATGGGATTTCTCTGGTGTTAGCAAGTTGGCTTCGGGGTACACCATTACCTGAGCGCGTCTGTGGATGCAACTTGATTTATAGTTTGACTGAACAAGCAGCTCAGTCGGGGCGCTCTGTTTTCTTGCTGGGTGGAAACCCAGACACTGCCCAAAAAGCGGCTGAAATACTCAAGCAACGTTACCCAGGATTAATTGTTGCAGGAACCTACTATCCCCCCTTTGGTTTTGAACAAGATTCTCAGCAGATTGAAGCCATGGTTCAGTTGATTCGCTCGGCTCAACCGGACATCGTGTATGTGGCTCTCGGTTTCCCAAAACAAGAGAAGTTGATTAAGCAGATTCGTCACGCTTGTCCAAATGCTTGGTGGATTGGTATTGGCATTAGCTTTAGCTATGTTTGTGGTGAGTTTCAGCGAGCGCCGTTGTGGGTGCAGAGACTAGCATTAGAGACATTCTACCGGGTCACTTTGGAACCACGTCGGCTGGCGAAACGTTATCTGGTGATTGGTCCACCGTTCGCTGCTCGGTTGCTGATCTCGTCCTTGCTAGAGCGATTTAGCATTGGTAAAGCTCATTCCATCCCTTGTAGCAGGTTAGTGGATTAATCCCGCGATGACCATAGAGAGTTAATTCTTGTATGCAGTCAGGACGGGTTTAGTCGCATCTGGGTGAGGCAAAAAACGATAATAGTGAAACCCGCCCCTACACACACGCCATGATAGATAAAGCGGAAGAAATCAAAAATGGTTAATCTAGACTGGCAGCAATTTGCTCTACTGTTAATCGATGTGCAACAGGATTTCTGGAATCCGGAACTCGAACAAGCGTTTCCAGATTTCCAATCCAATATTGCTCGTCTGCTCCACTTCTGTCGTCAAGAGGGACTCGAGGTGGTGCATCTGCGGGAAGTTTTTCACCCAGATGGTTCAGATTGGTTACCGCGATATCGGTTGCGGGGACGTGCGGTTTGTGTCAGGGGAACGCCGGGAGCCGATGTGTTAACTGTGGCGACGGCGCAATCTGGAGAAATGGTTATGGAAAAGCAAACGCAAGATGGGTTTCATCATCCTCCGTTGCTGGATTATCTGCGCTCCAAAGGGAAGAAATACATCCTGACGGCGGGATTGGTGACATCGGTTTGTGTTCTGTTAACCGCCGCTTCCGCTTCTCAGTTGGGATTCTTGGTTACCGTGATTTCTGATTGCTGCGCGGATTATCCCGAAGCTCACGCGATCGCACTCCGTCGTTACCGAGGCTTTATGCTTGAATTAGCCTGTCTTGATGAACTTCCGCAACGGTGGGGAGAGTGGGTTGCCCAAATTGAGCGGTTAGGTTGACGCTGAGCGGAGTCGAAGCGTCAATTTTTCCCTACACCCTACACCCAGTAGTACCTTCAAGTCCCTTATCACCCCCTCAGCTTCTGCCTTCTACCCTCTGTTTACGGTTATCCACATCAAAACTTCACTAATTTCTGTATCAAATACTACGTTCAGGTGATCTTTTTTGATTTTATTCGTGGTATTTTTAAAGTAGAGTCAATACCAGAAGTAAAGCCAAAGGACTGTTCACCATGAACAAACAACTACAAAAACAAGCCAAAGAAGCCGCAACTACCCATCGCCAAAGCTTGCAAAAGAACTTGCAGCATCGTATAGAAGTCGCTAGAGCCAATGGCAATGACGCTTTGGTTCGTCAGCTAGAAGCCGAAGCCAGCTACTTAAAACTCAGCTAAGAGGCATATATCAATTAATCCTGACACAGGAGACAATAAAATTCTCTGAATGTCAGGAAAATTTAACAACCCCCCAGAATCCCTTTTTTGAACAACGGTTGAGCGCAGTCCCCATCTAAAATCACAAGATTTAGATGGGGTTAGCGAAACATTAATAATTTTGCTATAATACTAACGGGTACGGCGGCATTTATTTGTTCGGCACGACCTACAGGTAGAACCTAGAAAACTTAAGATTATAGGGTTCCAGTAGAGACTATTTGTTACAATAACGCATCTACTGGGTGAAAATCTTAGTGCGTTCATAAGGCTTTTTTAGTCTTAACTCCGATTCAGAAATGGCGAGGAGGAATGCCAAGGCAGAAGTTCCTGGTATTCACCGAGAACAGCGGCTCTTCGTGGTAACAGCAGGGGAGAATCCCTAACTAGATTGCTTGCAATTAGTTAGGGTCTGTTCAAGCTTGGGCGGGTTTCGTTGATCAGTTATCGGTGACAAGCTAAGTTAGTGGCTAAACCCGCCCCTACAATTGTGGCTAAACCCGCCCCTACCAGAATCTCCCGAAACTCCTACCTTCTGCTCCCCCATCTTCCCCAGCTTCCCCATCTCCCCCAGCTCTCCTCTCCTAACGCCCCCCAACCACGACATCCTTAATCCGAACATGGGGACCACCAACGCTGACGGCTAAGGGCATTTGTCCACCTTTACCACACCCGCCACTGACGTAGAGTGTATCATTGCCGATCGCGTCAATATCTTTCAGGGTTTGAAACACGTTCCCGGTGAGAGTGACATCGCTGACAGGTTCTGCAATCTTACCATTGCGAATCATATACCCTTCCCCTGCGGCAAAGGTGAACATTTCACCATTTGTTTGTCCGCCCAACATCCGCACCGCATACACCCCTTCGTCAATATCGCCAATCATATCCTCGAAAGAACAATCTCCGGGTTCAATCGCTGTATTCGTCATCCGTACAATGGGCGGATAAGTGGCATTAATCGCCCTGGCGTTACCCGTTAGCGCTTCTTGCATCTTGCCTGCGGTTTCCCGTGAATGCAACCGTTGGCTGAGAATGCCATCTTTAATTAAATACTTGCGCTGGGCGGGTACTCCTTCATCATCGTAGTGTAGAGTACCTGGTAAACCCGGTAGAGTGGCATCATCAATCACATTCAGTTGGGGAATCGCCATCGGTTTCCCTAGGGTAAGTAATTCTTGCATCCGGGGATTTTCATAGACAAAATCGGCTTCCGATAAATGTCCAAAGGCTTCGTGCATAAACACACCTGCCAAATAGGGATCTAAGACAACCGTGTGCTGTCCGCCCTTCACCGACTTCGCTTCAAGCTGAGTCACCGCCCGTTTCGCCGCCCCCAACACCCGTTCTTCAATCCCCACCAACGCATCGTAATCGGAACGGGAGTGAACCGACTCAAAGCCTTGACGCACGATCCCTTCATCCCCTCGCGCGATCGCACCAAACCGGGCGGATATATCCAGCCGTTCTTGGACAATGCAGGAACCTGTAGAATTGACAAAATAATTAATCCCGAAGCGATCGCGATATCCCACCATTGTGGTTTGAATTCGCGGATCATACTCTAGTAATAGGCGATTATACTCGGCGATTAACTGACGCTTTTCTAACAGAGATAAACCACGAGGATCGCGACCCAGTTCCACCGCCACATAATCTTGAATTGGTTCCAGTGGTGCTAAACTTGTGGTGTCTTTCCCCACTAACCGCGCTTGGGAAATCGCCGCTTCAATGCGATCTTCCAACTCCGCCAACCCATTAAACGTGACAAAACTCCATCCCCCCTGATGACAAGCGCGAATTCCCCCCGCTAAACTCAAGCTACGGTCTACCGCATCCAGTTGTTCTCCCCGAAACGATATCGCCGTTTGCTCACTTTGCTCCACCCGAATTTCCACATAATCAACGGCGTCCCGATACGGTGCGATCGCCCGTTGCAATTGTTCCTGCATGACTATCTCCCCACGCTTTCTATAAACTTATTCTTCCTATCTTAAGTAAAATGTCACTGAATTAAGCGTTTGTAGTAAGCGCTGTCTTCGCTATAAATGCTGTCATCCGCCCAACACTCAAATTCTCGTCACCCACCAAACCCTTGAGAAGTGGTGCGTTACGCTTCACTAACGCACCCTACAACTTGGCTACAATTTAGCTTACTGAAAATTGACAAGATTTCGCTGATAAGGAATCACTAATAACAGCTCACGGTGTCTTGAAGCCATTAGTTATACTGGTAAATAACCGATTGCTCTAGCAGACTTATACCCGTAAAAACATGTCTTTCAGATTTCTATTAAGGGATGCCTGGAAAGCGTGGCATCGCCATAGCGGTTGGATGGCTTGGAACTTATTTCTCGCCTTTATCCCCTTAGCTTTAAGCGTTTGGCTCTTTCGTCGCTCATCTGGAAACCGTAACCTTTTGTGGTGGGTGGGTTTCATTGTTTTCATGGCGTTCTTACCCAATGCACCTTATCTATTGACGGATATCATCCACCTGATTGATGCGGTGCGCCGTGACTATTCCGTTTGGGTGATTACGTTAGTGCTAATTCCGCAACATCTCAGTGTTATTTTATTGGGATTTGAAGCTTACGTTATCTCGTTAATTAATTTAGGATACTATTTACAAAAGCAAGGCATGGGTAAATTTACGATTCCGGCTGAACTGATTACTCATGCTCTGTGCGCGGTTGGTATCTATTTAGGACGATTCCTCCGATTTAATAGTTGGGATTTAGTCACACAACCGGAGGATTTAGCCCAAACCATTGTGGATGACTTGACGGCTAAACGTCCCTTGTTGGTCATGTTTGTCACCTTTATCGTGTTGACAGTATTGTATTGGGTGATGAAACAAATCACGCTGGGACTCATTCTCAAAATGCGTTATCGTAAAGTTTCTCACGAAGTAGGTGGGGATAATTAAAGTTAACGGTGGTGATTGTCATTTGTCTTATGTCATTTGTTATACCTGTGAAGCGAGTGAGTAGGATGCCGTTAGCCAAGCGTAACCCACCGCAATCCTTTAAAAATCAGTGCGTTACTACTGGAAAGTCTAAGCAACAAGCACGCCCAAAACACATTCTTTCTTGTTTTCAATAGTACGATAGGGCATATCGAAACTAGCTTCTGCAATGGAGCAAAACGCTTCTGGAGAGATGCTCCTCTGGTATGAAATAGGACCCCTGTTTCATAGTTAAGAGCGCTCGATGAAAGAAGAATCCTCACGCCTTCAGGCTGAGGAGTGTCAATACAAACAATCCCATACGTTAAAATGCTCACAGAACAGGTATTTGGTGAATTACCCAGCGCATGATTGACACCTTACAAACTCAACTGTACCAACTGGAACAATTTGCCGATAATCTGGTTGGGAACCAGCTTACCCATCTGAGTGCATTAAGCATTGGGATTATCTTTGCGGCTGGGTTGCTGACTAGCCTCACTCCTTGTATGCTATCTATGCTGCCGATCACGATTGGCTACATTGGCGGCTATGAAGCCAAAGGACGCCTGCAAGCGGCGACTCAATCGACTTGGTTTGCACTGGGATTGGCAACCACCCTAGCCGGATTGGGGATTTTAGCCGCATCGGTGGGACGAGTGTATGGGCAAGTGGGTATCGGGTTACCCATCATTGTTAGCCTGATTGCAATTATCATGGGGCTAAACCTACTCGAAGCCTTACCCCTACAATTACCATCCTTTGACGGAATGGAGTGGATTTCCCCCGATTTACCCAAGGGGATACGTTCTTATCTAATTGGTTTAACCTTTGGGTTAGTCGCCTCTCCTTGCAGTACACCCGTTTTGGCAACATTACTGGCTTGGGTGGCAAGTACACAAGACTGGGTTTTAGGAGGCGTTCTGCTATTATCCTATACGGCAGGTTATGTTACTCCGTTGATTGTGGCAGGTACATTTACCGCTTCGATCAAGAAATTATTAGAAGTACGCCAATGGTCAAGTTGGATTACTCCCGTTAGTGGGGCTTTATTAGTCGGATTCGGCGTCTTTTCGCTGCTGTCTCGGATTCCTGGGGGAATTTTTTAATTAATGACGTTAGATAATCAATCTGTGCCTAATCCTGTCGGACGTTGGTTCCGGCGTTATATCCTATCATTCTTAGCCGATTTACGACTGGCGATCGCACTCCTTTTAGCGATCGCTATTTTCAGTATCAGTGGCACCATTATCGAACAGGGTCAATCTCTCGCCTTTTATCAAGCTAATTATCCCGAAGATCCCGCCTTATTTGGCTTCTTAACCTGGAAAGTTCTCCTATTCTTAGGATTAGACCATGTTTACCGGACATGGTGGTTTTTGTCAATCCTAGTTCTGTTTGGCAGTAGCCTCACCGCTTGCACGTTTACTCGTCAATTTCCCGCCCTGAAAGCCGCCCGTCGCTGGAATTATTACAAAGAACCACGTCAGTTTCAGAAACTGGCACTCAGCGCTGAACTAGAAACAGGTTCTTTGAATTCCTTATCCCAACTGCTACAAGCCAAGCGCTATCGGGTATTTCAAGAAGGAGATAGCCTCTACGCCCGCAAAGGAATCGTGGGGCGGATTGGTCCAATTGTGGTTCACGCCAGTATGTTGATTATTCTGGCTGGGTCAATTTGGGGGGCGATGACGGGATTTATGGCACAGGAAATGGTTCCTAGTGGCAAAACCTTTCATGTCCGAAACATTATTGATGCCGGTCCCTGGGCAAAATCTCAGGTTCCTCAAGATTGGGGGATTCACGTTAATCGCTTCTGGATTGACTACACCCCCGAAGGCGGAATTGATCAGTTTTATTCCGATTTGTCGGTTGTGGATAATCAGGAACAAGAAATTGACCGCGAAACCATTTATGTGAATAAACCCCTGCGCCATCAAGGTGTCACCTTCTACCAAACCGACTGGGGAATCGCGGCGGTGCGGGTACAGTTAAATAATAGTCCGATTTTCCAATTACCCATGGCGAAACTGGATATCCAGGGGAATGGGCGCATCTGGGGAACGTGGGTACCGACAAAACCGGATTTAAGTGAAGGGGCTTCACTGTTGGCAAAAGATTTACAGGGGACGGTTTTGGTGTACGATGCCAAAGGTAAATTAGTCTCCACCGTGCGTTCTGGGATGAGTACCCAGGTGAATGGGGTAACGTTGCGTCTGAAGGAATTAATTGGCAGTACGGGCTTACAAATTAAAGCTGATCCTGGCATTCCGATTGTGTATACCGGCTTTGGTTTGCTCATGGTGGGTGTAATTATGAGCTATGTCTCCCACTCGCAAATTTGGGCATTACAAAAAGGCGATCGCTTTTATGTGGGGGGGAGAACCAACCGCGCCCAAGTATCCTTTGAGCGAGAAGTGATTGAGATTTTAGATCGCTTGCATGAGGATAAATCAACCCCTGAGGTTCCGTTACAAGAAGCGATGCAAGTCTAGGGAGACCTGAAGGGGTGTGGGGTGTGGGGTGTGGGGTGTGGGGTGTGGGGTATGGGGTATGGGGTATGGGGTGTGGGGTGTGGGGTATGGGGTGTGGGGTGTGGGGTGTGGAGTGTGGGGTATGGGGTGTGGGGTATGGGGTGTGGGGTATGGGGTATGGGGAAAATATTAGAGAAACACAAAAGCCCATCATATCACCCCCCCTTCCGTCCCTTCAGGCGAATGGAATTCGCGCCTAGACAAACCAAGTCCGCCTGCGCGGACTAACAACAGATTAAGCGTTTTGAAACCCGCGTTAGCGAAGCTTGCCGAAGGCCAGGCGGGTTTTGTTTGTGTAGTTGCGGTTTCAACCGCCCCACTGAAGAAGACAAATCTTTGAGGCATTGAATCGCACTCTGTCACAATGAAACAACCACAGACAAAGAAAGACGAAGGACGAATGACAAATGACCAATGACCAATGTCATATCATGTCCTAAGGATTGCCCATAATTGCAATGCTGTAATAACAGGGGTTTCAGGCGTTTTTATTAGAGGTGTTTGACCGAACATGATATCACTTCCCCATTAATACCTTTTCATATAGTTCCCCCGCCCGTTTCCAGGTATATTTCTGCTCAACCAGCGATCGCCCATTTTCTGAGAGTTGTTTGCGAAGCTGACGTTTCTCGAATAACCGACTCACGGCATACACGTATTCAGCCGTATCATTCGCCCGTAATGCCCGCAGGGGGACATCTCCACCATCCACAGGCAATCCTTCCAAACCGCGATCGCTTGCTACCACAGGGACTCCTGCTGCCATGGCTTCTAGGGTTTTGTTTTTAATCCCGTAGCTAGTCCGCAGGGGAATCACACAAACCGTAGCCTTATGCAAATAGTCTACGATTGAACTCACCCGCCCTGCTACCGTAATTCTCGGACGTTCCTGCAACTCTAACACCTCAGGTACAGGGCGTGCGCCAACAATTTCTAGGGTTGCCTCTGGATACCGTCGTAAAATCTCTGGGAACACGTCTAAGCTAAAGAAACGCACCGCATCAACGTTTGTCGGGCTATCCATGACGCCGACAAAAACCAATCGCTGTCCTCCCGGATCAGAGACACGCTTAGGAAACTGCTTAAAATCAACGCCATTGGGAACTAAGGTAATCTTACCCTCGGGTTCATAATCCTCAATCTGACGCCGATCTTTAGGAGTCGCAACGACAATATTGGTAAACTTGCCACAATATCGCTCTTCATAACGGCGCAGTAGGGGTAAATTTAATTGCTCTCGTAGCTGCTTATCCGCTGGTTTGCCGTCTAACTGATGGCGCTGCTTGCGATAGAGGGAACTATGAATATTGACGACGGTTCGCAACTTCTCTCGCCATTGAGGGCGAACATAAATTTCATTCATGCTATGTTCGCAGGTGATCACGTCAAAGTTTCCTGACTCTATTGCCTGATTTACCCACTCCTGCATCTCCGGGGAGTACTGTTTTAAGACACTTTGAGGCGTTCCTTGTTGCAGGAATGTACTCAAGCGCTGCATTTTTGACCGCAATCCACTGTTGTTCTCTGAGTTGTTGGGTTGAGGGAAAACAACGAGTTCTTCGACCCACTCCTGCAACTTTTCCACCTCAGTCTCGGAAATATCATCAGTGCGTTGAGTCACCAGAGTAATCTGATGACGCTCACTCAGAGCCTTAAGCAAGTTAAATGTTCTAACCTCAGTTCCGCCGCTGGTGGGTGGATAGGGAAATGTGGCAGAGAGGATGAGAATTTTCATAAATCTTTAGATTCCTCCCAAAATGGTCATAAATTCGGTTTTATCGGGATTAATGATGAATTGAGATGGCATTTATTAAAATTTGCTGGTGAATTATATCTATTTCATCAAACAGTTTTATCTTATTATATAAACATTTTAAGATTTTAATCATAAATTATTTATATAGATAATTTATGGTTAATTTTTGATCACAAATTATTGACAGGCTATTCCTTGAAGCGGATATTTTAAAGGGTAGAAGGGTAAGCGGTCGCGTATTGAATATACATACCCCTACACCCCACACCCAACACCCCCTACAGGTATTTGTTCGTTCACTTTGCACAAATGACTTGTTCATAAAGCTGGGCGGCTCGTTCCCATGTATAATTCTTCTCAATAAACTGGCGTCCATTTTGTGACAATTGTTGTCTCAGTTGAGACTCTTCAAATAAGCGAGTCACGGCATCAACATACTCAGAAACCGAGTTTGCCCTCAATGCTCTTAATGGTACATTAGGACTATCAACCTCCAGTCCTTCCAAACCGCGATCGCTTCCCACCACAGGTACGCCCGCCGCCATCGCCTCTAGGGTTTTGTTCTTGATCCCATACCCCGTTCGCATTGAGACGACGCATACCGTGGCTTGATGTAAGTAGTCTGCCATAGAAGGAACCCGCCCGGTTACCGTAATTCCGGGGCGATTCCCCAGCGCTAATACCTCAGAGGTGGGACGTGCGCCAACCAGAGTTAAGGTTGTGTCGGGATACCGTTCTTGAATCGTGGGAAATACCTCTAAACTTAAGAACGTCACCGCATCAATATTGGCTAAATTATCCATCGCGCCAATGAACGTCAAGCGATGTCCACCTGGATCAACAGTTCGATAAGGGAATTGGCTAAAGTCTACACCATTGGGAATCACGGCAAACTGACTGGGGGGATTATAGGATTGAATCTGTTGGCGATCATCATCCGTCGTCACCACAATATGAGAGAATTTAGCACAGTAGCGCTGTTCATAGCGATAAAGCAGAGGCAGATTCAAGCGATCGCGCCAGAGATTCTCGCTTGTACCCGTTTGCAACTGATTGCGACAGGAAGCATACACCGAACTGTGGATATTGACAACCGTTCGCAGTTGTTCGCGAAACTCCGGACGCACATAAATTTCGTTAACGCTATGTTCGCAGGTAATTACATCAACGTTATTCTTCTTGACACACTGATCAACCCAATCCTGTAATTGTGGAGAATAAATCGAGAGGACACTGGGAGGAATCCCCTGCTGTAAAAACTGACCGAAGCGCTGTAACTTGCCCAACAATCCTCCCTTCAGACTGGAAGTTGTGGGACGGGGAAAAACGACCAACTCAGCCACCCATTCTCGTAATGCTTCAATATCAGCATCAGTTACATCGTCAGCGCGTTGAGTAAGTAGGGTAATCTCATGTCCAGTGAGATGTTTGAGTAAGTTAAACGTCCTTACCTGAGTCCCTCCTTGGGTTGGGGGATAGGGGAACGTAGAAGAGAGCATCAAAATCTTCATGGGTGATTGGTGAGGGTTTAAGGCGTGTATCCAAAACGTAACCTATTTTAGTTTTGATCAAGCCTGTAGAATATCAATAATTCTTCCCTCAAACTCCATCAATTGGGTGAACTGATATGGGATCATCTACCTCGATAAACGCCAAATGGCGATCGGCTCATTTCCGGCAATGGCTTCCGATTAGCTTAATCGGATTAATCGCCGCAACCCTTTATCTTTACCAACTAGCAGAAGAAGGATTCTGGATTGACGAACTCACCAGTGTTACCGACATTCAAACAGGACGGGGATTGCCGCCGAACAACCTAGTTCGTCCCCTCTATTATATGCTGCTGAGTATCTGGATACAGGTTAGCAATCATGATGCTTGGCTGCGAGGATTATCTGTCCTTTTTGCGATAACCAGTGTTTTCCTTATCTATCAGCTAGGTCGTCGTTTAGCAGGAGAAGCAGAAGGCTTAATCGCTGCCCTCATCTTGGCACTTTCACCCCTATTCATCAATCACGCCCAAGAAGTACGCATGTATACCATGAGTACTTGTTTGGGGTTAGGTGGTACCGTGGCGTTGACATACGCCCTGATGAGTGAGCCAGGGAAGCGTCCCAGTTTGGCGTCAATGGCTGGGTGGGCAGGTTTGCGACTCTTAGCCATATTCACAGTGCCGCTTAATCTGACGTTACTGATACCGGATGTCCTGTTGGTGGGATGGAGATTCCGTAATCAACGCGCCGTGTTGTTCGATTTTGGCAAATGGCTACTGCTGATTGTGGTTTTGTGGGCTCCAGGAGTGTTGTCTGTCGTTGAAGTGGCGTCTCCTTCGTCCTCCTACGCCCAGCAAGGACACGTTGCGGGGAGACGAACCCCACATTTGATTGATGTTGTCCGCACCTTGAAGTTTTTTACAGTTTGGCCCTTCTCGGTGCAGTCGAATGCGATCGCCGCCTGGTTTTACAAGCTATTTACAGGACTATTAGCGGGCTTATTAGGTGCGGCGCTGATCAAAAATAAACATCACAATTCATCAAAGCTGTTTTGGGTTGCAGCCTGGGCATTTATTCCGCTTGGCTTGATATTTGGGTTTTCGTATATCTCAATGTCCCTTTGGGTGACCCGCTATTTGTTATTTGTCAGCCCTTACATTTTCATCCTACTGGCAGCAGGTTTGATGAGAGTATGGCGTCAGTGGCGAATCGTGGCGATAGCCATTGCGGTAGCCTATACAATAGCCGTTGTCGGTGGATTGGTGCGCTACTATACCGTTCAAGATCGACCCAATTATAAAGCCGTTGTCCAAGTCATTAACACCAACGAGCAACCGGGTGATGTAATTATTTGGTCGATGTATTATGACAAGGCACTAGCCCATTACTATCAAGGTTCCGCCCCAGCTCATCAACATATCCTTCCAAGCAGTTTAGAGACATCCGATCTGGAACAGTTGGTGAGTGATTTACCACCAATTGAGTCGCGCTTTTGGTTTGCCACTCAAGTGTCTTCCCAAAGTTCTCCACTATTAGAGACATTCCTGGCAGAAAACTTCAATATCCTCACCCATAAGTCATTTGCTCAGAAGTTAGACAATGATGGAAGCATGGAGGTTTTCTTGTTAAGTCCGCGTTCTACGGATATTGAGACAAATAACCAATGACAGACAAATGACCATGCACTTTTATTGTGCCGAATCTTGCTTGGCTTGAACCATCATCCGCACAATATCAGGCATTTTATACTGAGCTTGCCATCCGAGTTTTTCTCTGGCTTTGGCGGGATTACCACGACTGATCGCTAAATCAGTTGGTCGGAACAAACTCCTATCCGTAATCACATAATCTTGCCAATTTAAGCCGACCGAATCAAAAGCCGCTACCACAAACTCTTCTAAGGTGTAACTTTCTCCCGTGGCGATTACATAATCATCGGGTTCTTCTTGTTGCAATATTTTATACATTGCCTCAACGTATTCCGGTGCCCATCCCCAGTCGCGTTGAATGTCAACATTGCCCAGATAAAGCTTTTCTTGGCTACCTTGGGCAATACGAGACACTGCCGCAACAATCTTTTGGGTCACAAATCGTTGGGGTCTCAGAGGAGATTCGTGATTGAACAGAATTCCGGAACACGCAAACAAACCGTAAGCTTCGCGATAGTTTGCCACTTGCCAAAAGGCAGCCGATTTTGCCACCGCATAAGGACTTCTGGGGCGAAATGGGGTCGTTTCATCCGCCGCTTCTGTGCCAATATCGCCAAAACATTCACTCGATCCCGCATTATAAAATTTAATTGGCTCACCCGTAAACCGAATCGCTTCTAAAAGATTTAACGTACCAATAGAAATACTTTCTAGGGTTTCTACGGGTTGCTCAAACGACAAGCCCACCGAACTTTGTCCTGCCAAGTTATAGACCTCATCGGGTTGATTTTTCATCAGGACTTGCAGCACACTGCGAAAATCAGTGAGGGAGGCGGATTCTAGTTTCACTTGGTCACGGATACCCAGGCGGACTAGATTTTGAAAGGATGACATTTGAGCATCCCGTGATGTACCACAGACGCTATACCCTTCGTTGAGGAGTAATTTAGCCAGATAAGCGCCATCTTGACCGGACACGCCGCATATTAGTGCTTTTTTCATGATTTGTCATTGGTCATTGGTCATTGGTCATTTGTCATTTGTCAGGGAACAGGGAACAGGGAACAGGGAACAGGGAACAGGGGACAGGGAACAGGGAACAGGGAACAGGGAACAGGGAACAGGGAACAGGGAACAGGGAACAGGGAACAGGGAACAGGGAACAGGGAACAGGGAACAGGGAACAGGGAACAGGGAACAGGGAACAGGGAACAGGGAACA
>NZ_JAVJQN010000110.1:0-6180 GCF_040218245.1 Coleofasciculus sp. E1-EBD-02
TTAGGGACAATTGTAGGGGCGGGTTTAGGGACAATTGTAGGGGCGGGTTTAGGGACAATTGTAGGGGCGGGTTTAGGGACTAAATTCAGCTATTCACCGATAACGGAAAAACAAAACCCGCCCTCCTCACCGATAACGGAACAACAAAACCCGCCCTCTTCACCGATAACGGAACAACAAAACCCGCCCTCCTCACCGATAACGGAACAACAAAACCCGCCCTCCTCACCGATAACGGAACAACAAAACCCGCCCTTATTCATAAGTCCCAGGACTGGTTTTTTAGAATTATCCCCACCCAAATTCGAGATTCAGGTAGGGATAAGGAGTAACTTAACTCTGAGTCGAGTCTTTACCAAGCAATTGCCCTTTAAGAGAATCAAACTCTTGAGCCAATTCTTGGCGACTTTCAGCTTTCCAAAGATAACGGGCAATAAACCAGATTGTGTAACCAATCCCAACAAGTTCAAAAATTGGGGCTAATAAGGGAATGTCGTTAATGGCATCCAGTACAGCTAGGGTAACATACACGGTGATAAAGCCGGCTATCACTAGACCAATCAAAATGATGGCTTGTTGGTACTCGTAATAAAATGCACTGATTATCGCCGGAAGTTTGGACAGGAAGTCAAACACAGGCTGTACCCATTCCTGCCAAGCTTGATCCGTGGTTTGACCCGCTGCGGGAAGCTTAGCTTGATTATTAGGCGGGAGTTGGGCAACTGTCCCAGGTTGGTCAACATTGACATCTACTTTAGACTCTGGGCTTTTTGTAGCGTCGGCTTGAGCCGTCTTGACCTCTGGGGGATTACCCTCAGTATATTCAGATTTTTGTGGATTCGGTTCCATAGTTCCTCTACTGTGACCTCAAGTAGGACATTTTATCGTTTGTCTGAGCAGGATGGGTATAATAGGCAGAATATTAAGCTTTCGCCTATCTTACCAAAAGTTTTTCTCATGACTTCGGTGGAAGCAAAAAACTGATACTCAAACTCTGCCATACCTGGCTCATTTACCTCAATCAGCGAGAATGATCCCGCTACAATCTTTGATTTAACGGTGGGAGAATGTCAATGTTCCCCTCTTCTATTCACTCGTTACGTGAGTGGGAAAGAAGCATCCGGAAGCCAAACAGCACCCAGATCCCCGACTTCTCTAAAAAGTCGGGGATCTAGACTGCTTAACGACTATGGAAGGCAGGGACAGGGGTTTGAGCGCTGACTACTAGACCAACATCATCATAGAGTAGATGGGGTACTCTCCCCTAAACAAATGTTAGAACAGGAGATGCGATCGCGTCCGGTTCTACCGATGATATTTCACCTGTACAATAGACTTCACAGGAGTTATTGGGACTTTCAATGAGTTTAACTTTATGCAGTTTCGCTCCTAATTTTTGGATCGGTGACTGGAGCAATTGCCGAATATAGATGGCAATATTTTCCGCTGTCGGCACAACCTGGTCAAAGTAAGGGATGTCTTTGTTCAGGAAGGTATGGTCAAAGGGTTCGACGACATAATCATCGATTACCTTCTGCAAGGCTCCCAAATCGACAATCATCCCAGTACGTGGGTCAATTTCCCCTTTTACGGTTACCTCTAAATGATAATTGTGTCCATGACCATTGGGACGAGCGCATTTGCCGTAGATTTCACAGTTTTGGTCATAACTGAGTTGGGGATGAGCCAGCCGATGAGCGGCGCTAAAGTGGGTCGATACGGTGAGATATGCTTCCATTCCGTTTCCTAAATAATCAGCCCAAAGTTCTGGATGTTCAAATAGCTGTATCTTGACAAGCGGCAAATAAGGTGCTAGCTTTTGCCAGATGACACGCGCAATGTTTTCGGTCGTAGGTAGGGTTTCCTGGAAGTCTAGCCAAGTATGATTCAGATAGGCATAGTCCAATTGGCTGGTGACCTCTTGCTTGATCACTTTTTTGACTTGCGATAGGTTTTGCACCATACCGTATTCGTCTAGGTCACCTTCAAGGGAAACAAATAGGACATAATTATGTCCATGACCGGGAAACTGGGCACCCCGACCAAATTGCTGCTGGTTTTCCGCTTCACTCAGTTCGGGTAACCAATAGCGATGACTGGCGGAGAACTGGGCGCGGCGGTTAATGATGCATTTCATGCGTTTTTGAGGCAAGTCAGAATCTTAAATTTCTGTAAATTAGCATTATTTCTAGGATAAACGAATATTGGTTAATTGGTCATTCGTCCTATGTCATACTCGCTCCCAAAAAGAAGCAAGCTACGTTTTATGTCCTTTGTTAGGGAACGGGGAACAGGGACATCCTAATATTAGATGTAATACATAATGTTCAACTGTTGCCTATTATTCAGTTTCTCCCATAAATCTTGCAATGTATAGTCTCGCAAGATATCATTGGTGCGATCGCGGACTTCCTGCCATGTTTCTTGGACAATCGCACTTTCTTCGGTTGTTACAGTTTTTTGGTTTCCAGAGACGGGTGCGGTTGAACCATCTAGGCAGTTAATCACATCCAATAGGGTAATTGTCCAGGGTTCCCGCGCCAGAATGTAGCCCCCTTTAGCCCCCCGTTGGCTACGGACTATATTGCCCCGTCTCAGGGTTGCCAGAAGTTGTTCTAAATAGCGATCGGGAATATGTTGTTGCGCGGCAATCTGTCGGATTTGTAAGGGTTCTCCCTCATTGTAATGACCCGTGAGTTCTAAGAGAGCCAGTAGGGTGTATTCGGTCTTACAGGAGAGTTCCACAGAAATTGATTCATGTCAGGTCAATCATTCCCAGTATACCCCGGTTTTCCAGTGGGGTTTGTTGGTTTAGATCGGGCAAGTTGAAAAACCCCGCTCAATGGCGGGGTCATATAATTAATGAAGTTTCAGGCTAATTTTGCTGTTCACGGAATTGACTTAGAACGTGAACGTTGTTCTGAGTGTACCAATGACTGCATCGTCACCACCTTGGTTAGGATTCAGCAGCCAGATTACACCTGGAGTCAGTGAGATATTGTCTGTAAGCTGGTACTTGTAGAAGCCTTCCACATGCCAGGGTAAATCATCCGAGTCTCCCCGCTTGAAATCCCGACCTGGAGTACTCGTACTTCCCAAATAGGGTTGTACACCACCGAAGATTCCTAAAATGTTACCTTCTTTACCTAAGTCGCTCAACGCTACCCCAGCGCCATAAGTCCAAATTTCAGCACCGCCTTTACCGAGCAAGATGGCGTCTGTAAACGTACCAAAACCACTGATGGAAATCTTGTCACTCAGACGGAAAGCAAGTTCTACACCGTAGGAATTGGTGACTGTCGGACTTACCCCTAAATCTGGATTCAGGATTGCTGCAACCTCACCCGGATTATTAGCCAAATACGTACCTACCACTGCACCATCACCAGTAGCACGCCCAGCACCCAAGTCAAAAATATCACCGCCGGAACTATGATAAGCGTGGACATAGGTTGCACCAATGCCAATCCGGTCACCGATGTTGAAATTGAGCTGGGCTAGAGCAGCATATTCCCCAGTGAATAGACCGCTGTCTTCGCTTGGGTCTGCAGCATCGGAAGCCAAGTAACCAACGGTTAGGGTACTTGGACCTAATACCCTTTCTAGTGGACCGACGCCCAAGCTAAGTGCTGCACCTGCACCACCACCGATACGGTAGATGGGGTTTTCCGAAGCAAACGTGGACAATGCCCCATTGCCACCATCAAAGTCCTCAAAGAAAGGATTGAGTGTGGGAGCATAGTCGCTATGAATTCCTCCCGCACCTGCTATATAGACTTTTGAGCTGCCAAAGGGGAAGTAGTAAGCTAACCAGTCTACAAAGACATCATTACCATTTCCGGGTCCAAGGTTGAAGGTTTGGAACGCCTCGCCTGTATTAAATGCGAACGATGGATCTTCAGCGTCACCCTCAAATATCTGAGGGCTGCTAGGACGAAAAGCGTCTAAGTTGCTAGCCGCCAAGCGAGTGACTAATCGATCTTGACCCGTGAAGCTAGTGTTCAGTTCTAAACGAACCCTGCCGCCGAGGATCGTGTTCGTGTCATCATCTTCAACAATAGTGAAATCTTCATCCCCATCGAAGTCAAAATCTAACTCCAAATCATCGTCATCGCCGCCAAAGGTATCGGTGACGGCAAAAATCACTTCACCCCTTAACTTCGTCGTCGTGGAAAACTGATTATCTTCCAGGAACGCCACACGACCTTCTAGATTATCAACTCGCGCTCCTAGCGTCGCCAGTTCCGCTTCAAATTCCTGAATCAGCCGCCGCAGGGTTTCTAACTCAGTCTCGTCAAAACCACCCGTACCAATCAAACGCTCAATTTGATTCAAACAAGCATTCAAACCAGCGGCAAATTCGTAACGAGTCAGCGCCCGATTGCCCCGGTATGTACCATCTGGATACCCAGCGATACAACCGTAGCGTTCGACTAGGCTGCGTAGCGCTTCATACGCCCAGTCTCCCGGAGAAACGTCACGTAACTGACCCACACTGGTCACTTGCCCGCTGGAGTTTCCGCCTTCGCTGCTGTAGTCATTGATTTGATTTAAAATCTCAGCGTCATTGGGCGCAGCAGGTACAGATTGAGCCAAGGTCGGTTGTGCCTCTGGCTTCACCTCTAGACTGGCTGGAGTTAACTGTTCCGGATTGACCGCAATTTCCTCTGAAACTGTAATATCAGCAACACCATCGAACTGAACTTCTGGCGTTGCTGTTTGAGTGTCAGCGATAGGCAGATTGGCGCTATCGGCTGCACGTACTCCCACCGTAGATGCAACTAAGGTTACACCTAAGACCGCTGGGCTAATAAGTAGAGACTTCCACAGTAATTTCGACATCTTCTGTCCTCACACCTTTACAGAAAGAATTTGATTGCCCTTCTCGCACCATGGTACATCGTCTATTTGGCAGATGGTATTTTTTCGCTTAATTTTCAGATTCATTTTGGAACTCTTGTCCATCTGCCAGTCAGTCAGCTTTTGGCTAATAGTACCAATTATATATCTAAAAGGACTGCTTGTATTACACAAGCAGTCCTAGATGTCAAGCTTTTTAAACTGGTACTTAAGCCCTTGCCATATCCGCGTTTTACAGCTATGCGCTTAACTTGGACAGCGTTTGAGCCATCTCAAAGTCATTAGCTGTCAACCCCCCAGCATCATGGGTGGTGAGACTAATCGTCACCTTGTTATACGAAATCGCTAAGTCGGGATGATGTCCAGCCGCTTCTGCTGGTTCAACAATCTTATTGACAAAAGCGATCGCTTCGACAAAATCTTTGAATTGGCGAGTTGTGTGTAACTCTTTCCCTTCAACAGTCCAGCCTTCTAATGACTTGACTTTTTCTTGAATTTCTGCGTCACTGAGTAATTCAGCCATACCTTTTCTCCCACCTTCAACTTAAAAAAATTCCCAAAAAACTATCCGCTCTCACGGGAAGTACCTCGATAAAATCTTCAGTACTTATAGTGAGAGCGGTCTAGCGGGTCTTCTGATTGAAACCAGACTGCCGGAAGGAACTCCTTAACCAGCCCAGTTTCTCAATATATGAGTTCTCCGAAGAGAACTGAGCTAACTGTTAGAGAACAGCCCCGGCGCACAGCCGGCTAACTCCAATCAGATGACCCATAATTTTACTACTATCGCTCATGGGCATCACCTCCTTAATCCCTGTACGGTTTTTTAATCCGATTAGTTATTTGGTGTTTATTCACCTTTAATTAGAATAACACACCATTTGGATTTGGCAAGGGGAAGCCAGGAAAGTTTTTCGTCATTCGTCATTTATCTGTAAGTGTAATGGTTTGAGGCTTGTTTACAAAACAGGCGTGAGCGTGCCGTTTTCTTTTGTCCGACTACTTAAACCCGCCCTGACCAAGTTTTGAGTTCTGAACCATCAACCATGAACAGAAAAAAACCCCTACCCGAAGGCAGGGGAGCAAAGTTGATGACTAAACCCAACTTATTAGAGTGCGTTACCGCGAGGTAGAACTTCCTCAGGGAATTCAAACTTCTGGTGGGGTTGGTCTTGAGGAGCCAGCCAAGCCCGGACTCCTTCGTTGAGCAGAATGTTCTTGGTGTAGAATGTCTCGAATTCGGGGTCTTCCGCCGCCCGGATTTCCTGGGACACGAAGTCATACGCCCGCAGGTTTACCGCTAAGCCAATCACACCCACT
>NZ_JAVJQN010000259.1:0-33137 GCF_040218245.1 Coleofasciculus sp. E1-EBD-02
CGAGTTCGTTATCGACAAGAAAAGGAGGTCAACCCGATTGGATTACTGCACACCGATTCACCGTAAGGATGGTTATAGCTATGCATTTTGATTAGGTTTGCGTAGATGTCTATAGAGATTTGGTTACAGTTCTTTACCCCCGCATGTTTTGATGAAGCAAAACTCTCCAGCTCTTGAGATGTGATGCTGTATACTTCAATGATATTTTCTGCCCTAGGTAATTGAACACCGCAAATCGCCAGAAATTGCCCTGGGCTGTCCAAAAACAGGTTGGAGATCAGAGGTGCAGAGGCGCAGGGGTGCGGGGGGAGACATGTAGAGACGTAGCATGCTACATCTGGGTGCAGGGGTGCGGGGGAAAAGGTTTTCCAACCACCAATTGAATAGTCTTGAATTAAGATGAGAGCTTATTCAGAATAATTATCGCCAGACCCACCCATTCTCAATAAGCTCCTGTCTTTTTGATGTCCAAATGGTTGAAAAGCTTTCTTCATATCATGTCCGGTCAAACACCCCTAATAAAAACGCCTGAAACCCTTGTTATTACAGCATTGCAATTATGGGTAATATTGTTTGATAGGAATTCAGTTCCGAGGGGGTGAGTTGAGTATTCATCGTATCCACACAGGTTCAATCAGGAACACAACGCGAAGTCTGGCAATATAGGGAAATCATGATTTGGTATCGATTGTAGCCTTATACCAAATCCGGGTTAGCCACCCCCTTTATAATCTAGTCCGCGCAGGCGGACTACCCTTCGGGAAGGCTTCGCCTATGTTTGTGTAGCTGCGACTTCCTCCTCGCCATGGCAAAAATGGGGTTTCTACACCACGCCTCTAGTCGGCGATGCAAGTGTTTATAACGCTAAAGCGCTTACTACGAACATAGCTACACCACGCCTCTAGTCGGCGATGCAAGCGCTTATGGCGCTAAAGCGCAACTACGAACAATTATCAAAATTGTATGCTGAAAAGGGAGAGGATAGTACACCTCTATCCCAAAACGGTCACATCTGCGACCCCTGATTCGACTTTATCGCTGATCAGTTTAGCATCCTTATGGCATCCTCTCCTCATCTCCCGAATCAACCTTGGTGCTTCCACTCTCCCCAACTTAACGATATCCTCGATCGCACTCCAGTTACGGTGACGCTGGATACGCCTGTGGTTGAGGTTTTGGCGCGAATGAGTCAAGTGCATCCCCCTACTGATTCTCAGGAGAAAACGACAGAAAAGACGCCGGAACCCCAGCAGAATCCCTTACTGTCTCCTTCTACTAGCTGTGTCTTAGTTACCCACAAAACTCAGCTTGTGGGTATCTTTACTGAACGGGATGTGGTGCGCTTAACGGCGCAGGGGCGCAATTTGGCGGGGGTGAGTATTCGTCAGGTGATGAGTCCCCCAGATTATCGCCTCAAATCGAGCGACTTTCGAGATGTTTTTAGCATTCTGGGTATTCTTAAACAATACCAGATTCGTCATCTCCCTGTGGTGGATGATCAGGAACAATTACTCGGTTTAATTACCCTTTCCACCCTGCGGGCGGTGATTGAACCCTCTCATTTGCTGAAACTACGAACCGTGGATGAGGTGATGAATAGGACAGTGATTCAAGCCACTGTTGATACTTCGATTCTCAAACTAGCACAGTTAATGGCACGACATCGGGTCAGTTGTGTGGTTATATGTCAAGACATTCCAGAAAAAAATTTACAAAAACCTGTGGGAATTGTCACCGAACGGGATATTGTTCAGTTTCAAGTCTTGGGCGTTAATCTGAGTGGATTACAGGCAAATGATGTGATGAGTCAACCCCTATTTTGTCTGCGTCCCCGGGATAATCTTTGGCACGCCCATCAGGAAATGCAGCGTCGTTATGTGCGGCGATTAGTCGTTACGGGTGACACAGGGGAATTGTTGGGAATTGTCACCCAAACACGGTTGCTGCAAGTTCTTGATCCGATGGAAATGTATGGTGTGATTGACCAACTCCAGCAAGTCATCGGTCAGTTAGAAGCGGAAAAGATTGAGTTATTAGAAAGTCGCAATACTCAACTGGAAGAATTAGTCGAATCCCGCACCCATCAATTACAAAAACAGGCGGAACGGGAACATATTTTACGCTCGATTGCCCAACGGATTCGCTGCTTCTTAAAACTACCGGATATCTTCCAAGCCACCGTTCAGGAAGTGCGCCAACTCCTTCACTGCGATCGCGTCTTGGTTTATCAGTTTGCTGAGGATTGGAGTGGGGAGATTGTCGCCGAATCGGTGGGTGATTTTCCCTCAGTTATCGGATCACAAGTTCGTGATGCTTATTTCCAAGACACTAAAGGCGCTGACTATCTGAATGGGCGGCGTCAGGTGGCGCATAATATTTATCATCAAGGGTTAACTCCTTGCCATTTAGAACTCCTGGAACAGTTTCAAGTTAAAGCCATTCTCACCGTTCCCATTATTATTAACGAACAACTTTGGGGCTTATTAGTTGCCCATCAGTGTGCCGCCCCCCGCCAATGGCAACCCCAGGAATTAGACTTATTAGAACAACTCAGTGTGCAAATCGCGATCGCGATTCAACAAGCCAATGCCTTTTCCCAACTCCAAACCGAACTGGCGGAACGGCAAAAGGCAGAACAGTTGGCAAAGGCGACGCAAGAACGACTGCATTATTTACTCTCCGCGAGTCCCACAGCAATTTACAGTCGCCAGTTTATTCCGCCTTATCAAACCACATTTATTAGTGATAATATTACCGCCCTGATTGGTTATACCCCAGCCGAAATTCTAGAACAACCGGATTTTTGGTTAAATCATATTCATCCTCAAGACTTACCCACCGTTCTCACCGGATTTGCCCAACTGTTTCAACAAGGCTATTCGATTCAAGAATATCGGTTTAAACAGAAAAATGGAGAGTATCTGTGGCTACAAGACGATTGGAAACTGATTCGCAATGACCAAGGTATTCCCCAAGAAATTATTGGCGCATGGCTGGATATTTCCCATCGGGTACAGGCACAGGAACACGCCCAAACCAGTGAGAAACTGTTAGAGTTATTCTATGAATCTGCCCCCGTGGGTTTATGTATTACTGATGAACAATGGCGACTGGTACGGGTGAATCCCGCCTTCTGTCAACTCTTTGCTTATTCCCGTGATTATTTATTAGGACGATCCTTAACCGAATTTCTTGACCCCCATCATTCCGGTGAATGGCAAGTACGGCGTCATGATGGTAAATTTATTGATATTCAGGTTACCACTGGACCGATCATGCAGCAAGGGGAACGCTGTTTGCGGGTAACTACGGTTACCGATATTACCGAACGCAAAAAAGCCGAACAAGCGATTCAATCCATGGCGGGACAATTGTCTACGGTGATTGATACCGTGGGCGAAGGAATTACCTTGAGTAATAGTCAGGGAAAATTCCGTATCTTTAATCATCAAATGCAGCAAATTACGGGCTATACCCGCCAAGAGGCGAATCGTTGTGAGAATTTCATGGCAAAACTGTATCCTGATCCGCTTCTCTATCAGCAGGTGAAGCAATGGCAAAAAAGTCCCAGTAAGAAGCGCAAACTCCGCACCCTGGAAACAACATTTTGTGATAAAAACGGGGTTCAGAAAACTCTGCTAGTCTCCCATTCCATTATTCATCAAGATAATCAACTCTTCTTTTTAAGCGCCTATCGAGATATTAGCGATCGCAAACAAGCAGAAGAATCACTGAAACACCTAAATGAAGCCCTAGAAAAGCGAGTACAGGAACGAACCACGGCGTTAGAACAGACAGTGGAACACCTGCACCGAGAAATTAAGGAACGCCAGCAAACGGAATTAGCCCTGCAAGATTCTCATCGCAAGATTAATAATATATTAGAAAGTATTACCGAAGGCTTTTTTGCCCTGGATCAGGATTGGCGGTTTACCCACTTTAACTCCCTATTAGCCCCCTTAATTAATCGTCCCGCCGTCGATATGATTGGTCGATGTATCTGGGATGAATTTCCGGACGCCATTGGCACCCAATTTGAAACCATCTATCGCCAAGCGGCGCGGGAACAAAAACCAATGGCGTTTGAGGAGTTGTATGCGTCGAACAATACCTGGTATGAAGTGCGAGTCTATCCCTCGGAAGACGGGTTATCGGTCTATTTTCGGGATATTAGCGATCGCAAAAAAGCAGAATTGGCGCTGCAAGAGAGTCAGCGATTTATCCAACGGATTGCGGATACGAATCCGAATGTGCTATATATTTATGATATTGTTGAACAACGCAATATCTATATTAACCGTTCCGTGGCTCAAGTGCTGGGTTATAGCCCGGAACAGATTCAGCAGATGGAATCGAAACTGTTTGAATCACTAATGCATCCTGATGATTTAGCTCAAGTTTTACGCCAGCATCAACGCTTTGATACCGCCAAAGATGGTGATATTATCGAATGTGAGTATCAGATGCGCCATGCGGATGGTCAATGGCGTTGGTTATATAGTTGGGATACAATTTTTACTCGTACATCTGAGGGGAAACCGAAACAGATTCTCGGTACAGCGTCAGATATTACGTCGCGCAAACAGGTAGAAGAAACCCTACGCCAACAAGTTGAACGGGAACGATTAATCAGTGCGATGTCTCGACGCATTCGCCAATCCCTAGACTTGGAGACAATTCTGACAACGACGGTTGAAGAAGTCCAACAATTACTGATGGCTGACCGAGTATTAGTGTATCAGCTTTTTGAAGATAATCGCGGACGGGCGATTGCGGAAGGGGTGGCGTCAGGATTTCCCCAGTTATTGAATAGTATCTTTCCTGCGGAAGCCTTTCCCCGAAGTTGTTATCAGAATTATGTTCAGGGACAAGTGTATGCGTTAGCCGATCGCGATCGCGAAGAGGTTCTACCTTGTATGATAAGCTTCATGGAGGAATACGCAATCCGGGCAAAACTGGTTGTCCCGATTGTACAACAGGATATCCTCTGGGGATTACTCATCGTCCATCAATGTTCCCATCCGCGAGAATGGCAAACCTGGGAAATAGAGTTACTGGTATCGTTAGCCACCCAACTCGCGATCGCGATTAAACAGTCTCAATTATACGAGCAATTGCGCCACAATAATGATATTTTAGCCACAACCAATGCGGAACTCGCCCACGCCACTCGGTTAAAAGACGAGTTTCTGGCAAATATGAGTCATGAATTGCGAACGCCGCTGAATGCGATTCTAGGGTTATCGGAAAGCTTACAAGAAGAAGTCTATGGAGAGATTACCCAAAAGCAGCGCAAGTCTCTCGCCACGATTGAAAAAAGTGGTAGACATTTACTGGAGTTAATTAACGATATTCTCGATTTAGCCAAGATTGAATCCGGGAAGTTGGAGTTAAACCTGACAGCCGTTAGGATTAGCCAACTGTGTGATGCGAGTTTATCCTTGATTAAACCGCTAGCGTTAGATAAAAACATTACGTTGACGGATAATATTGCGGCGGGATTAGGGACGATTCTGGGCGATGAACGACGCTTGCAGCAAGTCTTAATTAATTTATTAAGTAACGCGGTAAAGTTTACCCCAGAAGGGGGAAGGGTGACAGTTGAAATTCATAAGGATACGGAATGTAGAGACGTAGCATGCTACGTCTCTACATCCCCAGGAGAGATTCTCTGTATTCGTGTCAGTGATACGGGAATTGGAATTGCTAAAGAACATCTGGAGAAACTCTTTCAATCTTTTGTCCAAATTGATAGCAGTTTATCCCGGCGTCATCAGGGAACAGGGTTAGGATTAGCGTTAGTAAGGCGGATTGTGGAATTACATGGAGGATGGGTAACCGTAGAAAGTGAACTCAGAAAAGGAAGTTGCTTTACGGTGAGACTACCTTGGCGTTCTCATCCAGCAAATCATTCCATCAGTTACCCCGCAGAAAAGGCGACGCTAGGGTGTAGTGTATCAGACATTGAAGACACAACGTTACCGCGAACGACTCCTTTAATTTTATTAGCTGAAGACAACGAAGCCAACACCCAAACCTTATCCGATTATTTACAGGGAATCGGCTATGAAATGATCATGGCAAAAGATGGCAAAGAAGCCGTACAACTCAGCCAACGGCGCAAGCCTGATTTAATTTTAATGGATATTCAGATGCCAGAACTTGATGGGTTAAGCGCTACCCAACAAATTCGCGCCAACCCCCGTACTGCCAACATTCCAATTATTGCCATAACTGCATTGGCGATGTCAGGCGATCGCGAAAAATGTTTAGCCGCAGGTGTATCCTATTATATGACTAAACCTGTGAACTTGAAGAAGCTAGCAACGATTATCAATGCCTTACTCAATGGATAGGCATATATAAACCCAAAGCCTTGTTATGGTTATCCGAGTGCGTCATCTCTGGAATAAAACGACTCGTGAAGTTCAGTTTTATTTGACTTCTTTATACAGTAATGCTCAACTTATCGGTCGAGCTATCCGAAAACATTGGGGACTGCCCTTGCTCCCCCTGCTCCCCCTGCTCCCCCTGCTCCCCCTGCTCCCTCTGCTCCCTCTGCTCCCCCTGCTCCCTCTGCCCCCCCTGCTCCCCCTGCTCTCTTCCCCCACCACCAGACTTATTCAGCAGACCCTACTTACTTATCTTTTTCCTTTGTGGGATCAACCGGTCGGGGTGGCGGTTGCACAGGAGGTGGAGGGGGTGGCGGTTCTACCGGAATGGCATCAGGTTTAGACGGTTCAGGGGGTTTGGCTGGTGGAACGGGTGTTTGTGTAGATTCAATCATCAAAAAAAGTCTTGAGAATCTTGCAGAACGTATCTTTTCGGATATTCTAATAGTTCAGAGGGTTGATGATTAACGCTCAACCTTGAAAGCAATATGCATCGTCACCTTGTAAGTCACGATCTTATCGTTTTCAACATCAGCCGTCCAATTAACAACTTCTAATCCGCTAATACCCTTTAGAGAAGTGGCTGTTTCGGCTAAACCTTGTTGTATGGCATCATCAAAACTTTTTGACGAGGAAGAAACAACTTCAATAACTTTGGCAACAGACATAAATGGTCTCCTATAGCGGTCTTCACTCAGAATACCGAGTTGGATTGGGCATTGAGCCTATCTGTGGGTAGAGATTTAAAGTTATAGCAGAAAGCAGAAGCTTGATTACTGTTCCCTGTTCCCTCTCCTTACCACAATGCTTATTCAGCAACCCCGATGTAGGACAAATACCTACTTCAATTTCTTTTTCAATTCTGGATCATCAGTATCACCAAACAGGAGTGCGATCGCGCGAGTTGATTTAAACTCTTGACTAAATACAATTAGAGACATGGTCATAGGAATACCCAGTAGTGCGCCCGGAATACCCCACACCCAACCCCAGAATACAATCGACAATAGCGCCACAAAGGGTGAAAGCTTAAGGGTACGTCCCTGAAGACGGGGATCAACGAAGTTGCCTAAAATCACCTGAATGACAGCTAAACCCACCAACGTTGCTACTCCCCGCCCGATTCCTTGAAAAATTAGCGCCAGTAGAGTGGGCGGGAGTACCGCGACAATCGACCCTAAAGTGGGGATGTAGTTGAGAACAAATGCGACTAATCCCCAAACCACGGCAAAATCTACCCCTAGCATCCAACACCATAAACCCGTCAGTATACCCGTCAGGACACAGGTGAACGACTGAATTAGAAGATAGCTTCGCAGCTTATCGCTCATTCTAGCGACAGCATTGACCACCTTAGCACTGGTTTTAGACGCCAAACTCCGTTCAATTTTTTCTCGGTACTGTCCGACTTCGAGTAAAAGTAAGACGAGTAGCGAGATTATTAAAATAAATAGGCTTAACCCATCCCAGAGAAACTTGAGTCCGCCGATGGCTTCATTGGTTAATTGACCCTGGGAATCTTGGGAGGATAACTGTTCTACTGGAAGCCCCCGTTGTTTTGCCCACGCCATCGCATTCTGGAACATCTGCTGCAAACGGTCAAGGTATTGGGGTGCTTTCGGTTCCACGATTTCCGCACTCAGTAGCAGTGCGCCGATGGCTAAGCCGACAACGCCAGCCAGAACCAGCATGACAATGACCAAACTCAACCAATGGGGGACATGACGGTTGAGCCAACGTTGCAGGGGATGGACTAACACCGCGATGAAAAAGGCAAACGCTAAGGGGATGGTAATCGCACTGGTTGCCTTAAGCGCCGCGATCGCTAAGATAGTAGCGATGATCGTCAGCAGGATTTGAATCGTTTTTGCCGATACGCGCATAGATCAGGTCTTGATCGGTCTATCTATTGTCTGCGATCGATGCCTTCCCCTGTCATCTACCTCAAGACTTGGCTTGAAAATGCTTAGGCGGCATGTCTGTCAGGGGAATGATCAGCAATATCCCCTAACAGGGCAGGAATTCGTTACAATGTCTATTGAGACTCAAAGCGGTGACTACGTTTGTTTTCAGTATTCATAGGTTTTTCCCCTAAAGTATTGACAGGCTGTTCTCCGAAATCTTGGCTCTCGACACACTTTTTGATTGGGGAGAACATCAATCGATGTCAATTTATGTAGGCAATCTCGACTATTCCGTTACCTCTGAAGACCTTAGCGAAGTCTTTGCCGAGTATGGTACTGTCAAGCGAGTTCATCTGCCGACTGATCGCGAAACAGGTCGCCTGCGCGGGTTTGGCTTTGTGGAAATGGGGACGGAAGACGAAGAAGCCTCAGCAATTTCTGAGCTAAACGGCGCTGAATGGATGGGTCGTGAACTCAAGGTCAATCAAGCGCGACCTCGTGAAGATCGTCCAAAAAGCGGTGGTGGTCGCCGAAACAACCGCTTCTAGGTTTTGAGTTGACTGTGGCGCTTATGTGTGAATCTACAGAAGCGTTTTGTTGTATTGATGGAGACATCTAAAATGGCTAAACGCCGCAATTTGAAAAAAGAGAAAGCCTCTCGCAACCAAGCTTATGCTCGGCAGTTTCGCAAGAAGTCTTCTTCTTCTTCTTTCTCAAGAAACAAGCGCTATTTTGGTAATCGTGATACCAAAAACGAAAATGAAAATGAAGGTGAAGAAAAAGAGGCTGAGTAGTAATCACTCGCGACTCTTGTCTTGGGTGAAAGCAATCTCATAAAGCTCCGATAGTACCAATAAGGGACAGGCTAACTAACCTGTCCCTTATTTTATTTATTTGAAATGAGTTGGCTCAAATGAATAAGTGCTGGACTTAGAAATTCATTTCAGCCGCTTGTACTTTCTCAATCTGCTTTTTCTTCAAGACGAGGAAGAGTTGAGAAAACATAATCGCAACAATGAAGACCATTAGCCACTTAATCCGAGCCGGGTCTTGTAAGACAATTTCGCCGTCTACTTGACCAAATCCACCGACATTAGGATCAGTGGTTAGCGCCTCACCTGCGGCGACCTCTTGCCCTTCGGAAACCACTAATTCGGGTCCTGTAGGAATGGTATTTACAACTGTGTCACCCTCAGGGGTTTGAAGAGTAACGTCGTAGCCGCCTTCTTCTAACTTGGTAATTTGAGAAATTAAACCGGCTTTTGTGGAATTGTAGACCGTGTTGTTACTCTTATTCCCAGCCGGATAAACCTGACCACGACCTCGGTTAGCACCAACGTGAACCGAGTATTTGCCAAAATGGACATCTTTTTCCGTTTTTGGATTCGGAGAAAGAACCGGGAAAACAATTTCTTGATACTGTTCACCCGGTAGGGGACCAATAATCACTACGTTTTCCTGGTCGGCGCTATAGGGCTGGAAGTAAAGTCCGCCGACTTCTTCCTGTAATTCTTCAGGAATGCGGTCTTCGGGAGCAATTTTAAAGCCCTCCGGCAACATGACCACAGCACCGACATTCAGACCGCCTTTGGAACCGTCTCCTAAGACCTGTTGGGTGTCAAGGTCATAGGGGATTTTTACCACGGCTTCAAAGACGGTATCTGGTTTAACCGATTGGGGAAGTTCCACTTCCGTGGGTTTCGCCGCGAGGTGACAGTTAGCACAAACAATCCGTCCGGTGGCTTCACGGGGAGTTTCCGGGGCGGTTTGCTGCGCCCAGAACGGATAAGCCGCCGCCGACTGAGGAAGGGAAATATCACTAATGAAGAAAAATGCCGCTGTTGCCAAAGTCAGCAAGAGGGCTTGGGTAATAATCCGCTTGCTGCTTTTGTACATCACCGATAAAGAAGGTGTTCTCATCGCTTAAGGAAAAAATTCACAATTCAAAAATGGGCTATGTCATTTGCCCCTAACGAAGGACAAATGACGAAAACAATTAAGTCCACCAAGGATCGTTATCCGTGCGGAAATCGGTTTCCGTCCACTGGGAAAAGGTCAGGGTATCGTCTTCGGTGACGTCGGCGTGAACCAAGGCTAATGACAATGGAGCCGGTCCGCGTACCACTTTGCCCTGACTATTGTACTGAGATCCATGACAAGGGCAGACGAATTTGTTCTCACTGGCATTCCAGGGAACCACACATCCCAGGTGAGTGCAGATCGCGTTGATCCCGTAGTCCGCGATCGCTTTGTCTTCGGTCACGACTACATAAGTGGGATCGCCTTTGAGTCCTTGAGCCAAGGTGCGATCGCCTGGGTTATGGCTGCTTAAAAATTCGCTAACCTGGATATCATTGCCCAAAGCATCCTTAGCGGTGACACCACCGCCAGCACCACCACTTGATGGGGGAATAAAGTACTTGACGATTGGATAGAGGGCACCGACGAAAGTACCCGTAATCGTACCAAACGTCAAGAGGTTCATAAATTGACGACGCCCCATATCGGGGACATCTGGGGAGCCAGACACTTGAGCCATAACTGAACGCCTAAGGGTATATTTTTTTTAACAACTCTGGGATGATTCCCAGCATTTTCTTTACCCCGCTCCTTTTATGAAGAGGGATTCAACCGCGAGCAGGGTTGCCATAATCCTTATGTAAGTAAGGATTTACGGCTTAAGCTATGAGTATTATTACATTCTTTGTACCCTTCTCATAAAGTAAAGAAACTTTATCTTTGTAAAAAAATGTAAACAATCAGCCAGGTAAGGGATCTATGACAGGACAAGAGTTGCACCAAATCCTGCTCAGCAAGTGGGGACGCTCTTATGACATCCAGCTTCGGCGGACTCAGGGAAAAATTTTTGTTCAGGTGATGTGGAAGTACCTAGAGCAGAAGTCGTTTCCCCTGTCCGAAGTCGAGTATCTAGAGCGTCTGGACGCCATTGCCCATTATCTTCATGGTTGGGGTGCGGTTCCCCAAGTGCAAGAGTACATCGAGCAAACTCGTGAACGTCCCCGACTCGGAAAAGCTGTGAGCATTCCGATTGAGATGGGGGAACGGGCGTCGGAATGGATGTTGGATGATTTTTAGTCATTTGTCATTTGTCATTTGTCATTTGTCATTTGTCATTTGTCATTTGTCATTTGTCAAAAAGTCCCCAGTACCCTAGCGGATGGGATTGTGAACTGTGACGAGTTTCGTCCCATCCGGAAACGTGGCTTCAATCTGGACTTCCTGCACCATCTCTGGTATACCTTCCATGACATCATCCCGTGTTAGCAGAGTTGTGCCATCACTCATTAACTCCGCTACCGTGCGTCCCTCTCTCGCCCCTTCTAAAATAGCCGCCGAAATATACGCGACGGCTTCGGGATAATTCAGTTTGAGTCCGCGTGCTTTGCGTCGTTCCGCTAATAGGGCGGCGGTAAACACCAGTAATTTATCTTTTTCCTGGGGTGAGAGTTGCATAATGACTTGTCTATCTTGATCTTGATCTTGGTGCTATAGCAAAAGGCATAACGCAGAAGGCTCCAGGGCATAAGCCAGGAAGCTTCCGGGCAGATGACTACACTTGTTTATAGTATCTTCTTTTTCACCTATTTTTAACTGATGGGTATTTGAAGCCACGTTACACTAGTCTTTTCCCTTCATTTCATTGATTTCAAACAAACTGATCATAACTCCAGCTAAAGGAATTGCCAGAAAAACTCCCAAAAGTCCGGCAACTCTCGCACCTACTAATAAAGCAAAGAACATGACAACTGGATTCATATCAAGTGAGCCTTGCATAATTCGAGGCATCAGCAAATTCTCTTCGACTTGTTGTAAAGTTACACAAATAGCTAAAACAGTGATACTTAGCAAAATTCCTTGAGGTAACACAATTAATGCGACAATGGTAATCCCTAAGGTTGCGCCAATTGCCGGAATCAGATCAAACACTCCCGCGATCGCGGCTAAAACTAAGGCATAGGGAATTCTAAACAATACAAAAATAACAAAGGCAGAAATGCCAAAAAAAGCTGATAGTAGAAGTCGTCCCCAAAAAAATCCTAAAAAGTTGCGTTGAATAGCAAGGCTTAGCTTATTTCGGAGGGGAGGGGGAAATCGTTGAAGAATGAAAGACCAAAGCCTTCCTCTATCTAGCAACATAAAAAATGCGACAACAGTAATCAATATGAGATTAACGAACTGGGTTAATAATTTGGATAATATTGCTAAAATAATGGTAATTCCTGCAAGGATTTGATTGCGTAAAAATCCTTCAATGGCTTCGAGGTCAATTTGGAGATTCCATCTATCCAAAAACCTCTCAACTTTTCCTCCTATAAATATAACTTGATCAATAATACCCGGTAATTCATTAGTTAATTGTTGACCTTGAGATAAAAGTGCAAACCCTATTGTAACCGTAAAAATAAAAACTATAATAATGAGAATTGAAAATGCCACAACAACGGCAACAGTATGTGGCACAAAATGCTGTAACCATCTCACTGGATAGGTGAGCAAAAATGCCAATACTGCGGCTAATGTAAAAATAGCTATAACGGCTTCAAAATAAACAATGACTTTGAAAAAAATCACTCCTAAAATAATGAAAAGCAAATATCGAATTAATTCATAGTTAGTTAAATTAATCATAAATATCATCGATTCATTGGTGTTGAACTCATGCTATATTTACCGAAGCATCTAAAATTATAATGACAGTTAAGGTGATCACTTTCTTGTCACATTTATCTTTTAAGATTAGTCTAATTTTCCTTGAATTGACGAGAAATATTTCTATACGACCCAGTGAAGTGATTGGTGATAATGTGGTCTTTCTCGTTTAAGGGCAAAATTATCCCACCTATCCAACGAGGGTGCTGTCCTTTGAGACAGGGTGTAGCTTTCAGCGTTTTGGCTAAACTAGCCAAACTCGTGGTTGGGAAACATTCCGTCCCAAATAAGTAAGGCGCAGACATTGCCAAACCTGGGTAAACCAGTTTCGCACTTCTGTGGTTGATGAACCGCGATAACGGCATAATAATCCTTGTGCCTGAGTTTGGGTCACTCCTGCTTCTCCTTGGCGCTGGGTTGCTGTCCACAGGCTTCTGGCATTGTCTATTATCTCCGATGATACAGGTGGTCCAATCCAGATCAGGGTTCCGACAATTGGCTGTCCAGCTAATCCATGGGGACTATCGAGTACCGCTTCCCCGCCTGGTAACCACTGACGATCAATCCACAACGGGCGTCCTTGCTGCCAGATTTCGGTATGCGATCGCCAATCCCCTTGTAAGAACCTCTCCTTCCTGGCGGTACGCCCAAAGCGGGTAATCTCCCAGCCTAACCAACTGGCTCCTGGAGCTAATTCTACCGTCATCTGCTGCTGATAATCTGCACCATTAAATACAATTGTTTCCTGAGGGAACCATTCCAAACAAGCCCCAGCCTCGACGTGGATATGAATCTTTTGTCTGGCTCTTTGCCCATTGCTGCGATAGATTTTACTCGCCGCCGCCGTGGTAATCAAGGCTTGGGCGTTTTCTTGCAGGTGGATGGTTTGAGATAAGCGATCGCCACCGACAATACCCCCGGCTGTATGTAAGACTACGGTATGACAAACCCTTTGTCCTTCGGGGTAAAAGGGGCGCTGCACCTTCAGAGGGGAAGTTATGCGATCGCGCACTAAGCGGGTTTTACCCTGATCATCGGCATAGACTAACTCTAAACTGCCTTGCCATTCTGTTTTGGTATTAGACATTCAGATTGGGGATCAATGAATTGGTTTTCCACAATGAGGACAAAATTTTGAGGTTCGCTTACGTTTAAACGGGTGTCTCACTTGAAGTTCTTCCGAGAATCCAGACGCCAATATACCAGCAGGTAAAGCAAATAGCCCAATTCCCAGCACCGCTAACATCGCGCCCACTAATTTCCCGATCAGCGTGACTGGATAGACATCACCGTAGCCCACGGTGGTTAAGGTAATCACACCCCACCACATGGACATGGGAATATTGGGAAAGGCTTCCGCCTGCGCTTCATGTTCAGCAAAATAAATTAGACTAGAGGCGCAAAACAATAAAATAAATAAAACAAAAAAGGTTATAATTAATTCCTCTTTTTTTGAACGAATTACTCGTCCTAATGTTCTTAATGACGCTGAATAACGGCTTAGTTTTAAAATTCTAAAAAAGCGGAATAGTCGTAAAGATCTTAAAAATCGCAAATCGGGGAACAGGAGCGGCAGATAAAAAGGAAAAATCGCAATTAAATCGATGAGCATTAAAGGGGTGAATATGAATCTTAACCGTCCCCTGATCGAATGCTTATAGTCCGGATTTACTGTACATATCCAAACTCTTAAGATATATTCCACGGTAAAGACAGCAATTGAGACATCCTCAAAAAGGATAAAGTATTGTCTGTACTGATACCAAATTGAATCAACTGTTTCCAAGGTAAAAGCCATCAAATTGAGGGCAATTAATGTCCAAATAAATATATCAACTATCTGGCTAGCCGTATCCCTAATGTCCGTCCGCTCTAAGATTTGATAAATTCGCACCTTAAGTCTGTTTATCATGGCGTCTTTTGCTGAGGGATGATGGATAAAAGACTAATGATTCATTGAATCTATGAATTATGACTTATAAATTATGCATTTTCATGTCCTATTTTTTGTTCTTCAACCTAGCTGACCGGGATAAAATAGAGTACGACCAATAACAAATGACATAAGACAAAATTTTTCAAAGTTGATGGAATGGTTCCCAATCTAGAACATCTTCTAACAACGCCCGGTAACCCATCACATTGGGATGAAGTCCATCTGAAGACAGTTGCTTTGTCCACCAAGGTATTCCTCGATTCATCCAGACATCAAAAATATCCAGATAAGGAATCTGGCGTCTCAGACAAGCCAGACGGGTAGCTTCTTTGTAGCGGTACTGATCAGCATGAGTATAGTAGAAGCAATCCAGAAATGGCATCTTCGTTTCATCGACAGGAACCATCCCCACAAATAGAACCGGACATAAGCGCTGGGCTTGGTTGAGTAGATTTGCCAGTTCCTGTTGAAAGCTATCAAAATCTGTATAATTACGACCCGTGGGGCGTCCGACACGGGCAGAATCATTCACGCCCACAGACAAGATTATGGCATCAGGGACGCGATTTCTCAATTCACCCCGACGGCGAAACTCATGTTCGAGACGTTCTTCGACTTGTTTGACACCATCACCTCGGACGCCCAAATTGTAGAGGACATGACCGGGACTATCGGGTAACATGTATTGGCGTCGCAGCCGTTCAACCCAGCCCCCACCTTCGGGATCACCAAATCCATAGATCAGGCTATCGCCCAAGACAACCAGTTTTAGGGGATGTCCGGGATTTCGGTGAGAGGGATGAAGGCGAGGAGCAACGATGGTTTGCATAGACAGTTGTAGTTCGTCAGGTGTTTGTTAACAAATCGATACATTTGCAGGAATTGATACAATGTTACCTTATCGGAGGCTCACGCCATAATCGCTAGATTTTCTGTGTTAGCCAAGCAGGGCGTTAGCCAAAGCCCAGTTAAGATTCATGGCACTGAAAAGCGTGTATAGGGGGATTGCCGAAACCCTTGATATCCCGTAGGGTGGGCATTGCCCACCAGCTTATGCGTCAGTACCATTCCAGTTAAGATAACGAGGATGGTTTCCTCAAGTGGGGAAATCATCCTCGAGAAACCTTTCTCCCCACAGACCATGATTCAAGCCTTACCTAAACCTGTAACATTCGATGAATTTATTGCTTGGTATCCGCAGAAGTCAGAACACCATTATGAACTTCACAATGGAGTAATTATTGAAATGCCTAAACCCACGGGAAAACATTCGCGGATAGCAGGTTTCCTTATCGCTGAACTAAACTTTGAAATCCGCAGGACTTCACATCAGAGTTTTATTCCTAAAGAATGTGTGATTAAACCCATCCCTTATGAGTCTGGCTATGAACCGGATGTTATTGTGTTGAATTCCCAGACTATCGGAGATGATCCCCGATGGGAACGGGAATCTATTATTACTCAAGGATCTTCCGCACGTCTGGTGGTCGAGGTTGTTTCCACCAATTGGAGTGATGATTATGCGCTGAAGCTGGAAGACTACGAGGCGATGGGTATTCCTGAGTATTGGATTGTGGACTATCTTGGGTTAGGGGGGAGGCGTTACATTGGCAAACCCAAACGACCGACATTTAGTGTATACCAACTGATTGACGGTGAATACCAGGTGACTCAGTTTAGGGAAAATGACCGCATTGTTTCACCCACATTCCCGGATCTACATTTGACGGTTCAACAGGTCTTTCAGGCTGGGGAGTGATTTTTGATACAAAAAAATATCGTATAGCGGTTTTCTATAATTTCTTTAGTAGAGTAGCTAGAGCTATCTTAAAGAATGTCCAACAAGTTAACTAACAGCAAAGTGACAGATCAAACAAATTCCCTAGTCAAAGAAAAAGAAAAAGTAAAAACTGACAAAGGCAAATCCAAGAAATTGAAGAAGAAAGTTTACAAACGGGAATTGCGTCGGCTACAGGTGGAGTTAGTCAAATTGCAGGAATGGATTAAACAAAAGGGATTAAAAGTCGTCGTCGTGTTTGAAGGGCGGGATGCAGCCGGAAAAGGTGGCGTGATCAAGCGGATTACAGAATGCTTGAATCCCCGTGTGTGTAAAGTGGTGGCGCTGGGTACGCCCACAGAGCGAGAGAAAACCCAATGGTATTTTCAACGCTATGTGCCATATCTGCCAGCAGCCGGAGAGATGATCCTGTTTGACCGCAGTTGGTACAATCGAGCGGGTGTGGAACGAGTGATGGGCTTTTGCACGGATGAAGAGTATCAGGAGTTTCTGCGATCGTGTCCAGAATTTGAATGCATGATTCAGCGATCGGGAATTATTCTGATCAAGTATTGGTTTTCCGTGAGTGACGACGAGCAAGAACGCCGTTTTCGTCAACGCATGGAAGATCCAACCAAGCGCTGGAAACTGAGTCCGATGGATTTAGAGTCTCGCGCTCGCTGGGTGGAGTATTCTAAAGCCAAGGATGAAATGTTTGCGGCGACGGATATTAAGCAATCACCGTGGTATGTGGTGGAAGCCGATGAGAAAAAACGCGCCCGTCTCAATTGCATTTCTCACCTGTTAAGTCTGATTCCCTATAAAGATTTAACACCAGATCCGATTGAGTTACCCCCCCGACAGTCGGAATTGGAGTATCACCGTCCGCCTATGTCTACTCAAACGTTTGTCCCAGAGATTTTCTAGGGTTTCGGTGGGTGTGGGGTGTTGGGTGTGGGGTGTGGGGTGTTGGGTGTTGGGTGTTGGGTGTGGGGTGTGGGGTGTGGGGTGTTGGGTGTGGGGTGTTGGGTGTGGGGTGTCGGGTGTGGGGTGTCGGGTGTTAGGTGTGGGGTGTCGGGTGTCGGGTGTGGGGAGATGGCGGAGATGAGGGAGATGGCGGAGATGAGGGAGATGGCGGAGATGGGAAAGATGACGAATGACGAATGACAAATGACGAATGACGAATGACGAATGACAAATGACGAATGACAAATGACAAATGACAAATGACCAAATCGATTGACAAATGACAAATGACAAATGACAAATGACCAAATCGATTGACAGCGATCGCACCTGCTGCACATAATGGTGATTTGTGTAAACTTTAGCGCGTATAATAAACCCTTGGCTAACGTTGTTGTAATCGGTGCCCAATGGGGCGATGAAGGAAAAGGTAAAGTCACCGACTTACTAAGCAAGTCCGCAGATGTCGTCGTCCGTTACCAGGGGGGGGTCAATGCGGGACATACCGTTGTGGTTCAGGGTCAAACCTTTAAGCTGCACCTGATTCCCTCTGGGATTTTATATCCAGAAACAGAATGTATTATCGGATCGGGGACAGTAATTGACCCCCAAGTTCTGATTGGTGAACTCGACCAACTCGAACAGTTAGGCATTTCTACTCAAAAGCTGCTAATTTCCGAAACTGCCCACGTCACCATGCCTTACCATAGGTTAATTGATCAGGCATCGGAAGAGCGACGGGGAAACCATAAAATTGGCACTACAGGTCGGGGAATTGGTCCGACTTACGCGGATAAATCAGAGCGCATCGGTATTCGGGTTGTCGATTTGATGGACTCGGATATCCTGCGAAAACAGCTTAATTGGACAATTAATTATAAAAATGCTGTTATAGAAAAACTCTATAATTTACCGCCCCTCGACCCGGCTACCGTGATCGATCAGTATCTCGCTTATGCTGAACGATTACGTCCTCATGTTGTTGACTGTTCGCTCAAAATTTATGATGCGATTCAACAACGACGCAATATCTTATTTGAAGGGGCGCAAGGGACATTACTTGACCTAGACCATGGAACCTATCCCTACGTCACCTCCTCCAACCCGGTAGCAGGTGGTGCTTGTGTGGGTGCAGGGGTAGGACCGACGATGATCGATCGGGTGATTGGTGTCGCTAAAGCCTATACAACCCGTGTTGGTGAGGGACCATTTCCTACAGAACTCCATGGCGAACAGGGACAACTATTGTGCGATCGCGGTGCGGAATTTGGGACAACAACCGGACGTCGCCGTCGCTGCGGTTGGTTTGATGCAGTCATTGGTCGCTATGCGGTTCGCATCAATGGGATGGATTGTCTGGCAATCACCAAGCTTGATGTTCTTGATACCCTAGAAGAACTAAAGGTTTGTGTCGCCTACGAAATCAACGGTCAACGCTGTGAGGATTTCCCCAGCAATGCACGTCGGTTTGCTCAGTGTAAACCCATCTATAAAACTCTACCCGGTTGGCAACAATCCACCGTTCACTGTCGGACATTGGAAGATTTACCCAAGCAGGCGCTGGCTTATCTAAAATTCCTGGCAGAACTGATGGAAGTTCCGATCGCACTCGTGTCTTTAGGTGCTAGCCGTGACCAGACTATCATCGTAGAAGATCCCATCCATGGACCTAAACGAGCATTGTTAGATGCCAATGGTATCCCGGTAACATCGGGATAACTTGTCCTTTGTCTTTTGTCTCCTTTTTCCGAATGGCATAAGACATAAGACGAATGACTAATGACAAATGACGAATCACCAACAGTTGAAGCAAAAGATTAGCTATGGAAGTTAAAGTTGAATGTCACAAGCGAGCCGAGGGAAGTAAGCCCAAAGCCTTACGTAGAGAGGGTTTAATCCCAGCAACACTCTATGGTCACAAGGGGGCTGAATCCATCGCACTCACGGTTGAAGCTAAAGCCGCAGAAACCTTACTCAAGCAGGCTGATATTAACCATACCGCTGTTCAGGTCAACATTCCTGACCTGTCTTGGAATGGAAAAGCACTGCTGCGAGAAGTACAAACTCATCCCTGGAAGCCTATCCTCTATCACCTCAGCTTTTTCTCTGTGGCAACTCAGGATACGATCCAAATCTCCTTACCTGTAAATTTGGTCGGAACGGCTTTTGGCGTGAAGCAAGGCGGCATTTTAGAACATGTCATGACGGAACTTCAAGTTGAATGCGCTCCGGATAGTATTCCAGAAGCCATTGAGGTTGATATCTCGAACTTGGATGTAGGCGCCAGCGTGCATGTTAATGAAATTACCTTGCCTGCAGGCGCTACCGCGATGGATGATCCCCAAAGACCGGTCGTTAATATCCTGGGTGCAACCACTATGGCGGCTGAACCTACTGCCGAGGAAGAGGAACAACCAACATCGCTGTTATCTGAAGAAATTTAACCTTAAGGTAATTGTTTTTCGAGCCAGGGAACATAAGATTATCCCTGGCTTTTTTGTTATTTGTTATATCTACGTACATTAAATGACATGTCACAAAGCACTATTTCAAATCTAATTGACCAAATGAAGCAACCGGACTTTTATCCTCATCCGGTTCAAAAACCGATTGATTTGATTCAGACTCATGTGTCTTACGTATTTCTAACCGGGGATTATGCCTATAAAGTCAAGAAAGCGGTTAACTTTAGCTTTTTAGATTTTTCCACGTTGGAGAAACGAGAGCATTTCTGCTGGCAAGAGTTACAGATGAATAAACCCCAAGCACCGGAGATTTATCTGGACGTGTTGCCGATTAGTCAAAAGGGTGATCGCTTGATTCTAGGGGATGACTCTCAGCCTGTAGAGTATACCCTAAAAATGCGCCAATTCCCCCAGGATGCCTTGTTTAGCACGCGCTTCGAGCAAGGCAAATTGACGGCAACGGATATGGAGAACCTGGGACGAGTCGTGGCTGAATTCCATGCTCAAAGCCAAACCAATGACTACATTCGCAGTTTCGGTACACCTGCCAAAATTCGTGAGGCGTTTGACGAAAATTATCAGCAAACGGAAAACTATATTGGTAGGGCGCAAACCCAAGAGCAATTTCAAGAAACGAAACAATTTAGCGATCGCTTTTTTGCCCAACGAGAGGCGTTATTAGAACAGCGCCTAGACAATAACCGGATTCGGGAATGTCACGGGGATTTACACCTGAGAAATATTTGCCTGTGGCAGGATAAGATTCAACTGTTTGATCGGATTGAATTTAATGAACCGTTCCGCTTTGTGGATGTGATGTACGATATCGCTTTTGTGGTGATGGATTTGGATGCGCGGGGGGCTAAGGAGTTGGGGAATGTGTTTCTCAATACCTATATGGAGCAAACCGGAGATTGGCAAGGGTTACAGGTATTGCCTTTGTACTTATGTCGCCAAGCTTATGTGCGGGCAAAAGTCACCTCCTTTTTATTGGATGATTCAGCGGTTCCTGAGGAGACGAAACAAGATGCGGCGAACACAGCCGCCGATTATTATCGATTGGCTTGGGACTACACGAAAACGAATTCCGGACAAGTCGTGATTATGTCAGGCTTATCGGGTTCGGGAAAAAGTACAGTAGCGCGACAATTGGCGCAGCAGTTGGGGGCGATTCACCTGCGTTCTGATGCAGTACGGAAACATTTAGCGGGTATTCCATTGGATCAAAAAGGATCTGATCAACTTTATACCCCCAAGATGAACCAGAAAACTTACGATCGCCTGTTAGAATTGGGCATCATGTTAGCACAGCAAGGCTTCCCGGTGATTCTTGATGCGAAGTACGATCGACAGGCATTTCGAGGGGATGCGATCGCCAAAGCACAGGCACATCAGTTACCCTTACGAATTCTACACTGTAGTGCCCCCATTGAAGTCCTACGCGATCGCCTATCATCCCGCACTGGAGATGTATCTGATGCAACTACTGATTTACTCAGTCGCCAACAAGCCACGGCTGAACCCTTCACTGAGGCGGAACAATCCCTAGTCACGACAGTGGACACGACTCAAGATTGGCAATCTCAATTAGAAGAAATGACCTTGACTTAAGGTTCAAAGAAGAGAAAAGAATCACTCCAGACACAGCGATTCTTCTGTACCTGGAGTGGGTTCTATTTGTCCATAGATCGGCAATCGCTGAGGATGCGCCCGATTAAGCGTGGCATTCACAACCAGAATGCCCACAGCCAACTCCGTTGGGATGACCGTTAGCGCAAGCGTCGCTACAGTAGTATTTGCCGTCTTTTTGCACGGCTGAATCGGTACTCACCATGCACGCGCAGGAATCACAGGCACATTGCGTTTGAGTGGCAGTTGTCATCTTTCTCTCCACGATAGAGTTTGACTCAATATCTGAACAAGTCTTCAGATATTTTTTTTAGCATAACACCTGAATGATCATTCAGATATTAAATTTCCCTTAAAAGCCTATCGATAAGTAGGGTCGGCTGAATAAGTCTTGTGGTGGGGAGGTTCGCTAACGCAAATTCAGTATATTGTCTAACGTGAGGTGGATGAAACGCTAAAACAATCTTTAGACATGGCTTCGGCTGCTTCAAAAATCGGGTCTGGGATAGAAACGGCAGTTTTCATAAAAGCTGACGGTTAACCAAGAAGCGGTAACTTTTAGCATTTTAACTAACATTTTGATTTGAAGGGATCGGCATTGAGTCTAGAGTGCGATCACGCTAGGGTTGGGTTAACGGGAGAGAGTGCGATCGCAAATATTTCAAGACAACCATTGTTATTATGATCAAAAGACCTCAAACTCCTATTCCTACCCCTAGCTATGACGACGCGCCTTAAACCATCGACCCTACTCCCGAAAGGATTACAGGTGCAGCAGATTAATAACCTCACCCTGTTCAAATTCACCGATGAATTGAGCGATCGAATGCAAACCCTGCTTGACAAGAAAAAAGCTGATCGCCTCACCTCTGAAGAAACCCTTGAACTAGAAGCCATTGGCGAACTTGACGAAATTTTTAGCTACATTAATGCCGTTATGGCTGCTAGAGCACATGACCATTCCTAAGTCGCTCTACAAAACTGTTCGTCAACGCGCCCAATTCCGGTGTGAATATTGCCACTATCCCGAACTGCTCAGTTCTGCCCCACTTTCCATTGATCATATTCAACCTCAATCTCTTGGTGGCAGCAATGATCGAAACAATCTCGCCCTTGCCTGTCGTCGTTGCATTGACATCCTCCCTCGCCGGAACAGTGAAAGCTGTAGGGTGCGTTAACGCAAGTGTAACGCACCATTCAAGCATAAAACGGTGCGTTACGGCGCGAAAATCCCCAATTTTTTTAACATTAACCCAAGCCAGCGCCTAACGCACCCTACGGGATAGATTTATTCAAGGTTGAAACCTAAACGAACTCAATCTGCTCTATTCGTCCTGAGGAGAAGCTTCTAAATTTTCCAAATCCGCCAGATCTTGCAATCGTCCCGACGCCCGCTTATTGACGCGCAAATTTTCTAAATCAATGAAGTTCACCAATACACCCGCGATCTCAATCTCAATCCAAATATCAATATCTTTTGTGTAGCGAGGATAGCCATGCAGCGCCACCGCATATCCCCCAATCACCAGATAACGAACCTGATTATCGTTTAACGATTGTATAAACTCTTTGAAATCTTGGTTTAGCACCGTATTTCCAACCCACAAACTCTTGGCGAATGGACTCTAACGCCGCCAGACGCGCCGTATAGGGTTGAGTATGCCAAAAGAGAGCATCCGATTTAGGCGATCTCATATCCACCTTAGTAATACGGATCTGACGCTGGTTTGATAGTGATGTCATTGAGAGACTCCAACCCTTAGAATCTCGTCGATTATAGCAATCTTAATGATCCTTTAAGCCTGTGTCCCCTTTCTATTAACGCCTCAGTGCAATCAGTGCTACCAACAGTCTACCTCCCTACCCCTAACCTGCCAATAAGTCAGAGAAATCTGTGTTCCAAACTTCCCTAAGTCATCAAACCCCAACATAACTGCCGCGACGAATTTCCCTCAAACCATATAAAATAAACAGAATTCAAGAATAGTCACGCAATCACCGACACTTATGCCTCGCCGCGACGATCTTCACAAAATCCTGATCTTGGGTTCTGGTCCCATTGTTATCGGACAAGCCTGTGAGTTTGATTACTCTGGCACTCAGGCGTGTAAAGCCCTCCAACAGGAAGGCTACGAAGTGATACTGGTTAACTCCAATCCAGCCACGATCATGACCGACCCAGAAACCGCAGACCGCACCTACATTGAACCCCTGACTCCGGAAATTGTGGAGAAGGTGATTGCCAAAGAACGACCAGATGCCCTATTACCGACGATGGGGGGTCAAACAGCCCTGAATATTGCCGTTACTCTGGCAAAAAACGGTGTTCTTGAAAAATACGGCGTCGATCTTATTGGTGCTAAACTCGATGCCATCGAAATGGCAGAAGACCGCCAGCTTTTCAAAGAAGCCATGGGACGTATCGGGATTCAAGTCTGTCCCTCCGGAATCGCCAGTAACCTGGATGAAGCCAAAGCCCTCGCCCAACGCATTGGCACCTACCCCCTAATTATTCGTCCAGCTTATACATTAGGCGGTACAGGCGGCGGTATTGCCTATAACCAAGAAGAATACGAAGAAATGGCACAAGTGGGGTTAGACGCCTCCCCCGTGTCTCAAATCTTGGTGGAACAGTCGCTGCTGGGATGGAAAGAATATGAGTTAGAAGTGATGCGGGATCTCGCCGATAACGTGGTGATTATCTGCTCAATCGAAAACCTTGACCCCATGGGCGTCCACACTGGGGACTCGATTACCGTCGCCCCCGCCCAAACCCTCACCGATAAGGAATATCAGCGACTCCGGGATTACTCGATTCAAATTATCCGCGAGATTGGCGTGGAAACGGGTGGCTCAAATATTCAGTTTGCCATCAATCCAGTTTCCGGGGACGTGATTGTCATTGAAATGAACCCCCGTGTCTCCCGCAGTTCTGCCCTCGCCTCCAAAGCTACCGGATTCCCGATCGCTAAATTTGCGGCGAAGTTGGCGGTAGGGTACACCTTGGATGAGATTCCCAACGACATTACTCAGAAAACCCCCGCCTCCTTTGAACCCACGATCGATTATGTAGTCACCAAAATTCCCCGGTTTACCTTTGAGAAATTCCCCAACGCTAAACCCGTACTCACCACCCAGATGAAGTCGGTGGGGGAAGCCATGGCAATTGGACGCACGTTCCAAGAATCCTGCCAAAAAGCCCTGCGTTCTCTGGAAATCGGACGCTACGGGTGGGGATGCGATCGCGCCGAGAAACTTCCCTCCCTGGAACAAGTGCGGTCTGGCTTACGGACACCCAACCCTGACCGCATCTTTACCCTGCGTCACGCCTTACAGTTAGGGATGACCGTGGAAGAAATTTATGAACTCACGGGTATTGATCCTTGGTTTCTAGATAAGTTTGCCGATTTACTCGAAACTGAAAAATTCCTCAAGCGCACTCCCTTAAAAAGCTTGACAAAAGAGGATCTTTGGTATGTAAAGCGTCAAGGCTATAGCGATCGCCAAATTGCCTTCGCCACCAAAACAACCGAGGATGAGGTGCGGACGTATCGCAAGCAACTGGGGGTTGTCGCCGTTTACAAAGTCGTGGATACCTGCGCCGCCGAATTTGAGGCACTGACCCCCTATTACTATTCCACCTACGAAGAAGAAACCGAAGTCATCCCCTCCGATAAGCGCAAGGTGATGATTCTCGGTGGTGGACCCAACCGGATTGGACAGGGGATTGAGTTTGACTACTGCTGCTGTCATGCGGCTTATTCCCTTGCCAAAGAAGGGTTTGAGACGATTATGGTCAACTCCAACCCGGAAACCGTTTCCACAGACTACGACACCAGCGATCGCCTTTACTTTGAACCTCTAACTAAAGAAGACGTTCTCAATATCATTGAAACTGAGAAGCCAGAAGGCATTATCATCCAGTTTGGTGGTCAAACCCCATTAAAACTCGCCGTTCCCCTCCAGGAGTTTTTAAACAATCCCGAAATCCCCACCTCCGCTCCCACCAAAATCTGGGGTACCTCTCCCGACTCCATTGATATAGCCGAAGATCGGGAACGCTTTGAGCAAATCCTGCGCCAACTGGATATCAAACAGCCCCCCAATGGCATCGCTCGCAGTTATGAGGAGGCGTTGGACATCGCCAAGCGCATCGGCTACCCGGTGGTGGTGCGTCCCTCCTACGTCCTCGGTGGACGGGCAATGGAAATTGTCTATTCTGACCTGGAGTTGGAACGGTATATGACCTTTGCGGTGCAAGTGGAACCGGAACACCCAATTCTGATTGATAAGTTCTTGGAAAACGCCATTGAAGTCGATGTAGACGCGATCGCGGATCATACGGGTCGGGTGGTAATTGGTGGCATTATGGAGCATATCGAACAAGCAGGGATTCACTCCGGGGACTCGGCTTGTTCGGTTCCGTTTATTTCCCTGAGTTCCACAGCAATGGAAACCATTCGCACCAGTACCCATCAATTAGCCACAAAGTTGAAAGTCATTGGCTTGATGAATATCCAGTTTGCGGTGCAAGGGGAAACCGTTTACATCCTGGAAGCCAACCCCAGGGCGTCGCGCACTGTTCCTTATGTCTCCAAAGCTACCGGAGTCCCGCTAGCGGCTTTGGCTTCCCGGATCATGGCAGGAGAAACCCTAGAAGACCTCGGTTTAACCCGCGAACCGATACTCCAGCACATTGCCGTAAAAGAAGCTGTCTTGCCCTTTGATAAATTCCCTGGCACCGATGTCATCCTGGGACCAGAAATGCGGTCTACTGGTGAAGTGATGGGGATTGATACGGACTTTGGTAAGGCATTTGCTAAGGCAGAATTAGCCGCCGGTCAGCGTTTACCCCTGTCGGGTACTGTTTTTGTCTCCACCAATAACCGGGATAAAGCCAATGTTGTCCCGGTGGTGCAAGACTTGATGGACTTGGGCTTTAATGTCATTGCCACGGAAGGGACACGCAAAGCCCTTAAGGATCAGGGCTTGCAGGTTGATTTAATCCTGAAACTGCATCAAGGGCGTCCCCATGTCTTGGATGCGATTAAAAATAAGCAGATTCAGTTGATTATTAATACCCCAACCGGAGAAGATGCCCAAGCCGATGGTCGGTTAATTCGGCGCACCGCATTGGCTTACAAAATCCCAATTGTTACCACGATTGCTGGTGCAAAGGCAACAGCCGGGGCAATTCGTTCATTGAAGTCTGAGCCTTTAGATGTGAAAGCGTTGCAAGATTACATTTACGAAACTCAGTAAGCAGTGATCGGCATCAACAATGTCCAGTGACCAATGAACCGTTATCGGGCGTTGCAGATCACAAACTAACTGCCTAAAGTTCAATCCGGGTTTGACTGCCATTGCCTAAATGCCAGCAAATCTAATGGACTTTAGGCGAAAACAGGGATTGAGTTCAGGAAGAATGTATTTGTATATACTTAAAAAAAAAGAATCTCCTGATAAATTCTTAAACAAATACGAATTGACCTGAGTTAAAATTACACTGGAAGAAAAATCGACGTAAAATTGGGGTAAGTTGGGTTGTAGAGAATCAGTGATGGGTAAACTCGCGTTGTCTGAACCGACAGCATCGGTATCCTGTACTGCCATTTCCTGAAAATGTGACCTGGACAACAAACAGCAGGAGCAATCCTTAATCATAATCATTCCACCGTAGAATACAGTGTAAGTCATAAACTGCTGCCCCATCGGTCAAATCGCCCAACGTTAATTAATAGTTAAGCAGATTGTGAATCGCGATGGCTGTATCGGTTTCTCAGGCGGCAACATGTCCCAACAGCACTCAAATTCCGGTGTCTTTGAAATCTCCTCCCATAACACCTATTCCGGATACTCTGGTGATCACCTATCTCCAGATGACCGATCCGACCCAATTCCGTCCGGCGTATCTTAACTACCCGGATGGGATAAAAATGATGTGTATGGATACGCCTGATGTTGCCTTCTATCGTTTCCTGTACAGTACCGTAGGCAAACCCTGGCGTTGGCGCGATCGCTTATCCTACTCCGATGAAGAACTGCAAGAGATTCTCACTGTCTCTGAAACCAGTATTCATGTCCTCTATGTCAACGGTGCGCCCGCTGGATACATTGAGTTGGTCAAGCGTCGCGAGGGACCATCGGGTCGGTTCTACTCGACAGAAATTGTCTATTTTGGGTTGCGCGAAAACTATTTAGGGCGGGGGTTAGGCAAGCATTTACTCAGCCATGGGATTGCTTACGCTTGGAACAAAGGCACACAACGCCTCTGGATTCATACCAGCAATCTGGATAGTCCTTACGCCCTGGATAATTGCATTAAACGGGGCTTTAAAATCTATCGGATTGAGAAAGAACCCATGCCAGAGTTGTATCGGGAATCCTGAGAGGAAGCTGGGGGAGATGGGGAAGCTGGGGAAGCAGGGGAAGCCAATGTAGAGACGTGCCATGGCACGTCTGGGAAGCTGGGGAAGCTTGTACTGAGAATATTAACCAGTAGTTAGGATGAAATTTCGATGCGATCGCACAATGCTCCCTTCCTGTTCCAACCGATTGATCAGGCGAGTTACGGTTACCCGAGTCAGCCCAATCGTCTCGGAAATATCCTGATGAGTCAGGTGGAAGTTCAGCAATTTACCTTGAGGAACTGTTTGCCCAAATTGACCCTCTTCGTTCCAAGTTAGCGATCGCACGATACCTTGTTCAATTTCCCACAGATAGTCTGAACCCAGAGGTAGCAAATCTTTGCGATTAAAAGCTTTTTGGGGATACAAAACATGCAGACGGGTGGGCAATGTAGAGGGGATTGATGTGGATAAAGTGGATAAAGACATCGACTTATTGATGGTTAATGGACAAACAGTTCGAGGTGTGATTAGTTGTCGTTTTGGCACAAAAACATTGGGAACGTATACCGTTAGATCCAGGCGACGCAGCGATTGGTTCGTAATCTAAACAACCAATTGCCTCTTCCGATAAAGCCTTGCTAGGATGCACGGTACTTTGTCATTTGTCATTTGTCATTTGTCATAGTCCCTTCGCCAGAAGCAAAATTTGTTGCGAAAGATATTCAATAAGATAGCGCTAGTTTAGAGAAATTATCAATAAGCTAGTATTAAGTTTTATGACAAAACTGACTCGATCCGGTTGTGGTAACCAGTTAAATCAACGTTTTGTCAGGGGTTGCTGACTTGTACGGCGTTCAAAATCTGCCCAAATCTCTGAGTTGAGCTGGAATGAGACGACAATACGTTAAGAATCTTTCTCAACTGACTTCGGATTAACAGAAGTGGTTTTCCCAGCTAATCACAGCCCCTAGCCAAGGGATGAATGGCTCTGGGCAAAATGTCTGCGCTGAACAACTGGCTACTTTTGGTCAACACTACAATTGCTATGGCAAATAATGCGATCGCGCCACGATCAAGGTTCACTTGACAGCTCAGGTAAACATGGAGTTAACTTATCTGTAATTAGAAATTAATTGCAATAATTGGGGAGCGGTAGCCATGCAGCAATCCAAACACAACTTTCTATATCCCCGTACCCGTTATCGCGGAGCCGTCAAGCCGAAGCATCTGCTGCTGAATGCCAATCTGCAAGAGTTTGCCCAGCGAGTCAGCTATATTTGCAACTTACAAACGGCGGGTAAATTGTCTCCCAATCAGGCGTTCGAGCAGATCGAGTCTCTTTGGCATCAGTTGCAGCACTGTCAAGCCCAGTTGAGTACAAACGAACTGGAGAATCTTCAAGGGCATGATTTGTAGGGGCGGGTTTGACAACTATCGTTTCTTTTTGATCCAGATCTCGCCCAGACGCTTCAAAAGCACGTCTCTACATAATATACTCCCGCCCAGTCTATTGCGATCGCGTATCATTTAATTTATTATCTAGAGGACAATTATTTGAATCTAATGCCGCCAACTTGGACGGGAATAGAGTTTAGGGTCTTTCACTGGAAAACCCCTATAGATTCAGTCTTTTAGGCGTACTGCCTGCATCGGGTTTTCCCCATCCCGCCTGCCCAAACCCGAATTAATTATTAAAAAAGATTGCTAATAAACGGAAATTGTTATAGAACAATAGTCTTAATCAGGAGCCTGCAATGACAGCCAACAGACACTCAAATCACCGACGCCAACGCAACCGAAAGCGTAAAGGGTGGGGGTTTTCTTTTTTTGGACAAACATCCGAACCCTCTGGGGACGAAGACAACGTTGTTGAGTTCTATGATGACTTAGCCCATAAGCGGTTCGATGCCGAGACTAATTTCCCTTTAGCGAGAACCCGTGCTGGCGATCGCGTATCGATTATTGGGTTCAAAGGCAAAGGCGGCATCAGTCACCTTCTGAGTCTAGGGCTAACACCAGGTATCCAAGTTCAAGTGGTGAGCTCCGTTCCCAGTGGCTCCGTGATTATCGCCTTCGGGGATAACCGCATTGGTTTGGGGGCGGGTATGGCGAACAAAATTCTGGTGACTCAACCCCATCAAGTTAACGCTTGGAAACAGAAACAGGGAAAAGCAATGAATACAGACACATATCTCCGCAATTTAACCGTAGGTAGCAAAGGGCGTATTGTGGGCTACGAGAAAAGGACTGGAGGTTATAAGGGCAAATTGCTAGCCATGGGATTGACACCCGGAACCGAGTTCACTGTGATCCGCCATGCGCCCCTAGGAGACCCGATTGAGATTGAAGTGCGGGGGTTTAATCTGAGCTTACGCCGACACGAAGCTGATGTCCTTTGTATCGAAGAGGTGAACGAGATATGAATAAGCGGACAATTGCCCTAGTCGGCAATCCCAACTGCGGCAAAACCACCCTGTTTAACGCCTTAACCGGTGCCTCCCAGCGCGTCGGGAATTGGCCCGGAGTCACTGTTGAGCGCAAGGAAGGGAACTATCGCGATCGCGACGAGAGTATTACCGTTGTTGATTTACCGGGCGTCTATTCCTTGGATGCTGAAGACCAAGATAGTGGACTCGATGAAATCATTGCCAGAGATTACCTGCTCACTGGCACAGCCGACTTAGTTGTTAATATTGTTGACGCTTCCAACTTGGAGCGGAACCTGTATCTGACCACCCAAATCATGGAAATGCGCCTCCCCTTGGTGGTGGCGCTGAACATGACCGACGTGGCGCAGGATCGGGGTATCCGCATCGATACCGTTCTCCTCTCAGAACGCCTAGGTTGTCCCGTCACACCATTAGTCGCGTCGCGCAATGAAGGTGTGGCGATTCTGCGGGATACGATCCATCAGAACCTGCACCATCAAGTCAAACCCCATAGCTATGTGGCATACCCCGCCGTACTCGAAGACGCGATCGCTCAGGTGATGCCTTTGGTAATGGAACAAAGTCCTGACCGAGCCGTTGAACCTCGCTGGACGGCGCTGAAACTGCTAGAGTACGAAGACCGGATTGCGCCTGAGTTGAGAGGACAGGAGTTAGAGAAACAGGTGGTAGAGCAGCGCCGCAAGATTCATCAGGTGCTGGGTGAAGATATCGATATTATGGTTGCCGATAGTCGTTACGGCTTTGTGCGCCAACTGGTTAATGGGGCGACAGAACGCACCCGAGAAGTTAGCAGTAATTTGTCTGACCGCATCGATAGTGTGGTACTCAACCGCTGGTTCGGTCTGCCCATCTTTCTGGTGGTGCTGTACCTGATGTTTGTGCTGACGATTAATGTCGGCAGTGCTTTTATTGATTTTTTCGATATCTTGACACTGACGATCTTTGTCGAAGGTTTCGGCGAATTACTCAGCACGATTGGTACACCCGAATGGCTCAAAGTTCTGCTGGCTGAGGGGATCGGTGGCGGGATCGAGACAGTGGCGACATTTATCCCAATTATTGCCATCTTGTTTTTGTGCCTTTCTGTCTTAGAAGACTCCGGGTATATGGCGCGAGCCGCGTTTGTCATGGATCGCTTTATGCGCTTTGTCGGTCTTCCGGGGAAATCCTTTGTGCCGATGTTAGTGGGGTTTGGCTGTAACGTGCCAGCGATTATGGCAACGCGCACCCTAGAAAATCAACGCGATCGCTTGATGACGATTGCCATGAATCCGTTCATGTCCTGCGGCGCACGACTACCGGTTTATGCTTTGTTTGCGGCGGCATTTTTCCCGATAGCGGGTCAGAATATTGTCTTTGGACTTTACTTGATTGGTATTGCCATGGCGGTGTTCACGGGGTTGGTCTTGAAAAACACCCTATTACAAGGTGAAGCCTCGCCCTTTGTCATGGAACTCCCACCCTACCATCTACCGAATCTCAAAGGGGTGTTGTTGCGTACCTGGGATCGGCTCAAAGCCTTTATGCTGCGGGCAGGGAAAGTTATCGTGATCATGGTGATGGTGTTGAGCCTATTGAACTCAATCGGGACTGATGGCTCCTTTGGTCAGGAAAACACGGATAAGTCGGTTCTCAGTTCCATCAGCCGCTCAATCACTCCCGTCTTTACACCGATGGGTTTAGAGCGAGACAATTGGCCCGCGACGGTGGGGATTTTTACCGGAGTGTTTGCTAAGGAAGCGATGGTAGGTACGCTTGACTCCCTTTATGGTCAACTGGGAGCAGAGGTAGAACCAGAAACCCCAGAAACTTTTGACTTTTGGGGAGGAATTGGTGAAGCGTTTGCCACGATTCCAGCCAATTTAGCCGAGGTTCCTGGTAATCTGCTTGACCCTCTGGGTATATCGGTGGGTGATGTGAGCAATATTGAAGCAGCGGCTGAGGAGCAAGAAGTCGCCACGGGTACGTTTGGGGCGATGGTTCAACGCTTTGACGGTCGAGCGGGTGCTTTTGCCTATTTGCTGTTTGTGCTAATGTACTTCCCCTGTGTCGCTGCTACTGCAGCCATCTACCGGGAAACCAATGTAGGATGGACGGTGTTTGTGGCAGCTTGGACGACGGGACTTGCCTACTGGAGTGCCACGTTATTTTACCAAGGGGCAATATTTCCTCAGCAACCGGGTACGTCCCTGGCGTGGATGGCGGGATTAGTGCTAGTCATGGCGATCACGATTGTGGGCTTCAAGATATCGCAACCCGTTCGCCGGAACAAGCGTCAGATGATCAGCAATTAGGGATTGCTGAATAACTGGACTTTGGATAAACAAAGTGCGATCGCGGTTGGGAATTTGGTATTTTTTTAGCGGGTTTCAGGTTAATATTAACGTATGATCTTGGGACATAAAACCCAATGTAGGGGCGGGTTTAGGGACAAAATTAATCAAGCCACCAATCATCTTTCGACAAAACCCGCCCTGCCCCAACCTTTCACCTAACCAAAAACCCAATGTAGGGGCGGGTTTAGGGACAAAATTAATCAAGCCACCAATCACCTTTCGACAAAACCCGCCCTGCCCCAACCTTTCACCTAACCAAAA